>DAOWDR010000651.1 GCA_030638935.1 Desulfobacteraceae bacterium
ACAAACTTTCACTTGATAATAAAACCAAGGAACAAACCACAAAAGGGTAAACACCATGAATGATGACAGAAGAATAATTATTTTTGACACCACCTTAAGGGATGGCGAACAATCCCCGGGTGCCAGCATGAACCAGGCGGAAAAACTGCGTATTGCCACCCAGCTTGAAGCCCTTGGCGTGGATGTGATTGAAGCGGGATTCCCCGCAGCATCAGACGGAGACTATGAGGCAGTAAAGGCCATTGCCGAAACCCTGAAAAAATCCCAGATAGCAGCTTTGTGCAGGGCCGATGAAGCCGATATCCGCCGGGGCTGGGACGCAATAAAGGATGCGGTCAACCCCAGAATTCACACCTTTATTGCCACCTCAGAGCTCCACATGAAATACAAATTGCAGATGGAACCGGCCCAGGTATTAAAACAGGCCGTGGAATCGGTTACCCTTGCCGCCTCTTTCACGGATAATGTGGAATTTTCCGCAGAAGACGGATCACGGTCCGACCGGGACTTTTTATGCACGGTTTTTGAATCCGTGATAGACGCCGGTGCCACCACCATCAACCTTCCTGACACCGTGGGCTATGCCATCCCCGAAGAATTCGGCCAGCTGGTCAAATATGTGATGGAAAACACCTCCAACATTGACAAGGCCGTCCTAAGCGTTCACTGCCACAATGATCTGGGACTTGCCACCTCCAACACCCTCACCGCAATTCAAAAAGGGGCCCGCCAGGTGGAGGTCACCATCAACGGAATAGGAGAACGGGCAGGCAACACCTCCATGGAAGAGGTGGTCATGTCCCTGAACACCCGGCCCAATTTTTTTCCCCAGACAACCGGCATAGACACCACAAGGATCTACCCCACAAGCCGCCTTGTAAGCATGATCACCGGCATCCTGGTCCAGCCCAACCGGGCCATTGTGGGGGCCAATGCCTTTGCCCATGAAGCAGGTATCCACCAGTACGGGGTATTAAAGAACCCCATGACCTATGAAATCATGAAGCCTGAAACCGTGGGTATCAGCAAAAACAATCTGGTTTTAGGGAAACATTCCGGCCGCCATGCCCTAAACGCACATATCCAGACCATGGGCTATAACCTGTCCGACGATGAACTTAATCTGGTATTTAAAAAATTCAAGAACCTGGCAGACAAGAAAAAAAGTATCCAGGACGAAGATATTGAAGCCCTGATCAATGAAGGTGTTTTAAGGTCTTCGGAAGTTTTTTCCCTGGAATATATCCATGTGTTAAGCGGCAATACTGTCTTTCCCACAGCCAGTATTCAGCTCAAAATCAATGGCCGGCCTGTCCAGGGTTCCACAGATGGCAGCGGCCCCATTGATGCTGTCTACAACATTATATCCAAGCTCACAGACACCAAGTCAGAGCTGCTCAGATTTACCATTTCCGCCCTGACCGAAGGCACCGATGCCCAGGGCGAAGTAACGGTCCGCCTCAAGGAAGACGGGATCACAGCCCTCGGTAAAGGTGCTGATCCTGATATCATCACGGCAGCGGCCCTGGCCTATATCAACGGCCTTAACCGGCTTGAGTATTTGAAAACCAATCCTCCTAAAGAACATGGCCTGCTCTAGAATGATTGATTAAAATACCAAGGGGCAGAGGATTATTCCCCTGCCCCTTTTAATAATTTCACCCCAATAGCAGAAACCGCTTTATCGGGCCTTTCCCCAAGGTTGGTCAGCTCAACATATAAAATCCAAGATCCTTGGCAAAGGGTGGCGGATTGTAGAAATCGGCTTTGATATAATTGCCTTTAATTTCCCTGATCACACTCCTTCTCTTTATCAAAGATTTTTTTATATCATCCAGAACAAATTGAATATCCAAAAAATCATTAATCTGGATACGGTGTGATCTTGAGATCCTGAAACCGACGGACTCCAAAGAGACTCTCTCCACCATTATATGGCCTGATTCTCCTGTCTTCAGGCGAAAAAATTTCCCCTTCAATGATACAGGTTTGCCAAAGGTCCTGGTCTTGTCATAGTCAGGCTCCTCTGTCTCTTTCTTTCTTTCCTGTTCAAATAGGGGCTGGATATTGTCTTCTATCCTTCCAATGGTATCCTCATTCACAGTTGCCTTTGATTTGGACAGAAAGTTCGCCACTATTTTTTTCAATTGCCCGGCATCCTCTGCACTAACCGTATGGGACGAAATATTTACTTTTACAGGGACCTGTAATTTTTCAGCAATTGTTTTGGAAACTTCTTTTTCAATCCTGTGTTTTGCTATTTCCGCATCATCGGAAAAGGTCAGGGGCAGGAGCATGATAAATGTATCCTCTCCATATCGAAAAAGTGTATCCTTGCTCCGTTTGGTTTTCATCAGAACCTGGGCCATTTTTTTCAGGACCATGTCTGTTGGCCTATCTGCTTCATCCATCTGAAGGATGCCGTCGGCAATTATAATAAACATGGTGAAGATGCTGCCATACTGCTTTAAAACCGCTTCCTTATTGCTGATGGCATGTTCAAAACTCCACCGGTTTTTAA
>DAOWDR010000449.1 GCA_030638935.1 Desulfobacteraceae bacterium
CGCCTGTTATTGCACAGCTTCATGGGGTTGCTGCAGCAAACGGAATGGGATTGATCGCGGCCGCAGACCTGGTTATCGCCGCTGATACTTCACGCATGGGCCTGACTGCAATTAACGTCGGACTCAATTGTGTAGGCCCGGTCATCCCGGTTGCCAGATGTGTAGGCAGAAAAAAGGCATTGGAACTTTTGCTATACGGTAATTTGCTGAAGGCTTCCGAAGCACTTTCCCTTGGCCTGATAAATAAAATTGTTCCCAAAGACGAACTTGACTCCCTGGCCCTTCAATGGGCTGAAGAGCTGGCACAAAAAAGCCCCATTGCCGTCCAGATTGCAAAAACCGGATTTTATAATTCCGAAGACATGAATTATGAAGATCAGTTTGCCTATATGAATGAAGCCTTTGCCCGTCTATGCACCACCGACGACGCAAAAGAAGGTGTCAAAGCTTTTTTTGAAAAACGGCCCCCTGTGTGGCAAGAAAAATAAAACAATGCTGAAAATATTGATGGTGGGAATCGGTGGCTTTACAGGGGCCATTTGCCGGTATCTTATTTATGAAGCCACCCTGCTTTTATATAAGGGGGCATGGCTCCCCCTGGGAACCTTGACAGTAAATGTTTCAGGCTGCTTATTCATTGGATTTTTAGGGGGGCTGTCCGAAACCCATGAGATCTTCACCCCTGAAATCCGGGCCCTCGTCTTTATAGGATTTTTAGGCGGATTTACCACCTTTTCCTCATTTGGGTATGAAATTTTTTTTCTGGTCAGGAACGGCCAGACCGGGGTTGCACTGGCAAACCTGGGGCTCCAGATAATCCTGGGGCTTACAGCTGTGTGGGCAGGGTTTGCCCTATCCAGATTTTTCTAAAAACCTTTGCCCCCCCCAATATTGCGATGGCAGAATCCATCACACCAGGGGCAAGGAGATGACAAAACGAGTCCACTCACCCTCCTTTGTTGTAACATTGATATCACCGCCATGGTCCTGGATAAAACCGTAACAGACAGAGAGCCCCAGCCCCACTCCCTGGACGTTCTCTGTCTTGGTACTGAAAAAAGAATCAAATATTTTTTCAATGTGGGCAGGCTTGATGCCTGTACCGGTATCTTCTACTGTGATCTTCAGCATATCCGAAGTATTGGCCGTACCTATTTTAAGGGTTCCGCCGTCGGGCATGGCATACATGGCATTTGAAAACAAATTGATAAAAACCTGGCGCAGCTGATCCCTTGACGCAAAAATCTTCCCGGGATTTTCCGCAAGATCCAGCACAAGTTTAATGCTGTTTTCCCTGAATCGTTTTTCATAGAGCAACAGCAGTTCATCTAAAACCGTGGTGATATCCAGTTCCATCCGGCTTTCCTGGTCCGGTTTTGAAAAAGAGAGCATCTTTTTCAGCATATCCGCCAGACGCATGATTTCCGACAGGGACATATCAAGTAGTTTCCTCCGCTTATTGGTGGGGGATATCTCTGTCTTCATCAATTCAAGGGTGTTCATAATCCCGAATAAAGGGTTGTTCAGCTCATGGGCGATCTGGGAGGTCAGCCGCCCCATGGCAGCCAGTTTCTCCGACTGGAGAAGATGCTGCCGTGCCGCAGACAACTCTCTTTCGGTCTTAAGGCGCTCCTTCAGGTCAACAAAGGTGGCCACCGACGCCTGTTCATTTCCTTTTTCATCATAAATAATACTTGCGGACAGGTTCCCCTCCACAAGCTCGCCGTTCTCCTTGGTAAAGGTGAGGGGGTATGAATTGAGCCGTCCCTTTCCGCCATATCCCTCTTCTTTCATCATCTCCATGATTGTTTTGGACACCTCTTTGGAATAGACCTGCTGGATGCTCATTTTTTCCACAACTTCTTCTGCCGAATATCCAAACACCTCTTCCGCCCCTTGGTTCCACAGCTTGATCCCCCCCCTCATGTCCATGGCCATGATGGCATTGGGCGAGCTTGATATGGTCTTGTCCAGAAAATCATGGGCCTCCCGGATCTGATTTTCAATTCGCTTTCTCTGGGTCTGGTCAACCACAATTCCTTCATACCCCAGAATTTCCCCGCTGGTGTCATACCGGACATTGCTGGTCAAAAGAATATGAAGGATATGTCCGTCCCTTCTTCTCCACCGGACCTCGTAATCCAC
>DAOWDR010000092.1 GCA_030638935.1 Desulfobacteraceae bacterium
AAACCGGCGATCAGAAAGCCTCTCAACAGAAAAAAACAGATTATGGTCCTTTGCGAAAACTGGTGTTGGACGGTAAAATAAAGGCGGGAAGCCTGAAGGCCGGAAATGTCAAAATTCAAGATTTTCTAGCCCATGTCACTGGTAAAAACGGGGTGTTTGACCTGGATCCCCTAAGCTTTAATCTTTACCAGGGAAGTGTCGCATCCAAAGCCCGTCTGGATGTTCGTAGGAAAAATCCTAAAACTCAATTGACCCTGGATGCTAAAGGTATACAGGCAGGCCCCCTGCTCAAGGATGCCATTGAAAAAGAAATACTTGAAGGTACCATGGTGGCTGCCATGACCCTGAAGATGAAAGGTGAGAGCCCGGACATGGTCAAAAAAAGTCTTGCAGGTAAGGGAGAATTGAAATTTGTTGATGGTGCCATTGTGGGAATTGACATTGCCAATACGGTCCGGAATGCAACTGCCGGTCTGGGTTTGGGGGGTACACCGGCTGAAAAGCCCAGGACAGATTTTGCAGAATTGAATATCCCTTTTTCAGCAGACAAGGGTATTGTCAACATTCCGGGCGCAAGTCTTGTGTCCCCGCTCGTCCGGCTTATGGTCAAGGGCGACGCCAACCTGGTGAAAGAGGATCTTGACTTCAGGGTGGAGCCTAAGTTTGTGGCCACCTTAAAAGGCCAGGGGGACACAAAGGATAGATCCGGGCTGATGGTTCCCCTGTTGATAACCGGTTCCTTTGATTCTCCTAAGATCCGGCCCGATTTAAAGGCCATGATCGGCGGCGGGATACCCGACGCCGAGAATATTAAACAGATGCTCAATACAAAAGAGTCTTCCACGTCTGGTGGGGAATCTGTTGAAGATAGCGCCAAAAGCATATTGAAAGGATTGATGCCGGGTTTAAAAAATTAAGAATGCCTGTATGATTTGGTGGTTCATATAAGAACGAGGGGAAGAAAAATGGTAAAAAAACATACAGGCATCTGGCTGATGCTGGGGGCCTTGTTTTGGTTGGTTCTGCCGGTTTATGCCGGTAATTCCTGGCTTGAAAAGGGGAGCGATACCCTTAAATTTTTTGGCTTGATAGAGGAAAAGGGTTCAGATACAGCAACCAATATAGCTTCCGGGGCAGGTCTGTCCCTGGATGAAATTGCAGCAGGACTAAGGGAGGCGCTTCGGGTGGGATCTGAAAATGTGGTCCAACAATTGAGCGCAACCAATGGGTTTAATACGGATAAAAGTATTCACATTCCCCTGCCGGAAAATTTGTCCATGGTTAAAACTGCTTTGGATAAGATAGGATATTCCTCCTTAACCGATGACCTGGAATTGAAATTGAACCGGGCGGCAGAGGCGGCCACTCCCCAGGCAAAAAAATTGTTCCTGGACGCCATTTCAGCCATGGGTTTTGAGGATGTTAAGGCCGTTTATGAAGGGGCGGATGATGCTGCCACCCAATATTTTAAAGAAAAGATGTCCCCGGATTTGGCCCTTGTTATGAAGCCTGTGATAGAGGATACTTTATCCCAGGTGGGGGCTGTTCAGGCCTATGATACCATGATGGACAAATATAAGGCCCTTCCCTTTGTGCCGGATGTAAAATCCGACCTGACCTTCCATGTGGTTGACAGGGGGATGGATGGTATTTTCCATTATATGGCCCAGGAAGAAAAAGCCATCCGAAAGGACCCGGTAAAACGGACCACCCAATTGTTGCAAAAGGTGTTTAATTGATTTTGAGTTGAAAATGAGGTGAATATGGAATTCAGATTTTACGGAGCAGCAGGCGAGGTAACCGGTTCAATGCATCTTCTGGACACGGGAAATGATCAAATTCTCTTTGATTGCGGCATGTTCCAGGGCCGGAGAAAGGAGAGCACTCAAAAAAACAAGACCTTTAACCTGGACCGGTCCAAGATCACCAACATGGTTTTGTCCCATGCCCATATTGATCATTCAGGCCGGATTCCCATGCTGACGGAAAAAGATTTTTCCGGCAGGATTGTGACCACCAGGCCCACAAAGGATGCCCTAGGCTATATGCTCCTGGACAGCGGACATATCCAGGAATCAGACGCCCAATATCTGAACTATAAATCCCTGAGGTCTTTTCTCTACAGCCTGGAGCAAAAAAAACAAAAACAGAATGTAACCAACAAAGAAAAAAACAGCATTAAAAAGCTATTAAAAAAAAGTCCCTTTGAACTGGATACAATGGCCATTGCCAAACTCCAGAAAGACCATGGGCTTGAAAGATTTTCCCCACTCTACACAATGGAGCAGGCCCGACTATCCTTGTCCTATATAGACGGATACCCCTTTGGCATTCCAATTACCATAGGCCGTGATACCACGGTGAAATTTTATGTGGCCGGTCATATTTTGGGATCTGCCTTTTCCCTGGTCGCGGTGAAACAGGCAGACAGAACCTGCCGAATACTGTATACCGGTGATGTGGGAAGGTTTGGCAAGCCCATTCTCAAGGATCCCTGCCTTGAATTTGATGAAGAAGATCGGGATATTGACCTTTTAATTACGGAAAGCACCTATGGGGACAGGGAACATGATCCGGTTGAAGACCTGGGAGACAGCCTTAAAAATATTCTGATCTCCACCTTTAAAAAAGGAGGGTCTGTGATTATCCCTTCCTTTGCCTATGGCCGTACCCAGGAAATTATTTATATGCTCCATGAACTCTATGAAGCGGGAGAAGTACCGAAACAGCCCATATATGTTGACAGTCCCCTGGCTTCCAATATCACCACCGTGTTTGGCGAGCATCCGGAATGCTATGACAATGAAACCCATAGAACCTTCCTTGAAAATGGTCTTAACCCCTTTTATTTTGGCGGGATCAAGTTTGTTGAAACCGTTGAGGAATCCATGAAACTGACCCGGGATGATACCCCCCATGTGGTGATTTCCGCATCGGGTATGTGTGAGGCCGGCCGGATTCTCCATCATTTGCGGTATAAAATCCATGATCCCAAAAATACCATTTTGCTGGTGGGGTATATGGCCCAGCACACTTTGGGCCGTCGCATTGAAGAGATGGGAATGGCTCTTTCCAATGGGGATGCCTCGGAGCCTCCGGAAGTAAAAATACTGGGCAAGGCCTATCCTTTAAAGGCCCGGGTGGAAAAAATAGGGGGGTTCTCAGCCCATGGGGACAAGCATGAGCTAATGCGCATCATCACAGGGTCTAATCTGAATATCAAAAAAATCGGCATTGTCCACGGGGAGAGTTCCCAGAGCCGGGCCTTTGAAAAACGTTTGCAGGAAAAAGGCTATGACACCTTTATACCGGCGCCCGGGGACAGGGTAAGTATATAGGAACTCACCTTAAAATGGCAGTTCCAAAATTTTTGGATTCAACTCCCATTTTACTGCCAACGATGTCCTTAATGGCAAAGGGGAACCAGAGCTTTTTAATTTTGGGTTGAACCGCAAAAAAATTGGTGGCAAATGCGCCCAGTATTTTACTATAAAATGGACTTGCCTCACCCCCTGTCGCTTCTTTGTTAAAATCAATGAGGAACTGGACCCTGGCAAAACCCTTGTCCATATCCATATTTGCTGCAATAAAAGGGGCATTGGGTTTTTTATTAAACATGGAAATCATGGAAAAATCGCAGGCAGCATATGCCGCAAGATATGCCGCCGCTTTGTTTGGGTCAAGGTCGTTTTGTCTCAGGTTGATACATTCCTCCCGGGCAACGATAAAATTGAGATTTTTTTCCTGAACATAGTGTTCAAATTTTTCAAACAGGGAGCCGGGTCCATTCTTTCCTTCATTGAGATCTGTCAGTTTCCACATTTTAAGCCTGCCATTTTAGTAAATTAGACATCATATCTGGTTCGGATTGATTCAAATTTTTCCTGGAGTATTTTTACGGATTCAAATATGTCCGGATCAAAATGGCTGCCTGCCTGTTGTTTAATTATATGCCAGGTATCCCGGGCTGAATATGGTTCTTTATAGGGACGTTTTGAGCGCAGGGCATCATAGACATCGGCAAAGGCGACAATCCTTCCCTGGATCGGGATTTTTTCTTTTTTCAGCCCTTTGGGGTATCCGGAACCATCCCATTTTTCGTGGTGGGTTAGTGCAATGGTGGCAGCATAGCGTTTTAATTGGTCATCTATTTTTGGCGGCAAAAGTTTTGACTCCTTCAGTGAGTAAAAGGATTCCATCCCTTTTGGTTCTTCCAGAAGAATGGAAGCACCAATTTCGCAGTGTTTTTTCATGGTTTTCCATTCCTCTTCTGACAAGGAGTCCTTTTTTAGCAAAATCGAGTCCGGGATTCCAATTTTTCCCAAATCATGGAGGGGGGCGGTCAAGAAAATGAGTTCGGTTTCTTCCTTGGAAAGACCAAGTTTTTGAGCAATGATCCGGCTGTAGTGACCTACCCGGACCACATGGTCTCCAGTTTCTTCATCCCTGAGTTCACCTGCCTTGGCAAGGCGCCAGATCAGATCCTGGTTAAGGTGTTCCAGCTGTATTGTTCTTTCTTTGACCTTGGTCTCAAGATTGAGATTGTGGAGGATAAGTCCATCCTGGTATGATTTCAGGCGCAGGGCACTGGTGATTCTCGCCACAAGGTCTTCATACTCTACGGGCTTGTTGAGCAGGTCGGTGGCACCGTTTTCAAGGGCTTTCCGCTTGAGGTTTCTTTCGTAGTTACCTGTCAGGATAATCACGGGAATGGTGCAGGTGGAATCCTCTTTTTGGAGAGCTTTTAAAAGATCAAAGCCGGATTTTTCAGGCATGCTGACATCACTGATAATCACATCAAATGGGTGTGCTTTTGTGAGATCCAGGGCCTGGTCAACGCTTTGGGCAAAAAAGAATTTCCACTCATTTTTACGTTTGCGGAGCATTCTTTCCATACTCTTAAGATAATTTTTTTCATCATCCACAAACAGGAGATTTTGCATTTTCTATTTGAATCCTTAGGCATTGGAATGAAAACTATGTCTCTATTCTGCCATTTCCCCCAGGCTTAATCAACACCAAATTCAGAAGGCTTGACCAGGCTTAGGTATTCCACCAGGGCTTTGTTTTTTTTGAATGTCAGTTTTTCTTTTTTAATAAAAATATTAAAGTGGTCTGCCCCGGGCTTGATCCAGGGGAAGGGATCAATTAAAATTTTTTCTGCAAGCTCCCGCAAAACCGTATATTTGGGGACAAATCCAATCCCAAGCCCTGAAATAGCCCCATTTATAATACCCCTGATATGGTTGATCTGGACCACGTTTTTCAGGCAGGATTGCTCTTTTTCAGGAATGGCCGTAATAAAATTTTTCCACCATTTAAGGTGTTTGTCATTGGACAATATGTTGATTCGCTCAAGGTCTTCCACTGACCTGATTTTGTGTTCCCTGACAAAGGCTGGGGCGGCAATGGTGATGTATTGTTCCTGGAAAAGATAGATTTTTTTAAGATTTGGAAGCAGATGATCCTTGCAGTCAATTATCAGGTCCACCTCATCCTGGACCAGGGGTGTCTCGAGGTGATGGGAGAAAAGAAAGTCCAGGAGAATATCCGGGTGGGTATCCAGAAAGGCTTTTATATGCTTGATCAGGATACTGGTGCCGAATTCCACGGTGCTGCCGATGCGGATACGGACCCCGGCCTCTTTTTTGAACCTGGCGATATCCTGGTCTGCCCGTTCTATTTCATAAAAGATTTTTTCACAGGAGGCAAACAGGCTTAGCCCGGCATCGGTCAGGGCAAGGGTTTTTCCCTTTCTTTTGATCAGGGGGGTGTCAACAGAAGTTTCCAGTTTTTTGATGGCATGGCTTACCGCCGATTGTGTAACAAATAAAAGAGAGGCTGCTTTGGTAAAATTTTTTACCTTTGCCAGGAAAAAAAAAGTTTTCAAATGGTAGAGGTCCATGGAACTCCTATGTATGAAAATTATTCATGATAATCATAA
>DAOWDR010000117.1 GCA_030638935.1 Desulfobacteraceae bacterium
CAATTGTCGAGCCGGACGCGGCCATTTGTGCCGTAATACACAAGGTGTCGGGGTAAACCGCCCCGGCTCGTTTGGTGAATATGTCTGCATTCCCCAATCAAATGTCGTGCCCATTCCCGATGGTGTTCCCGATGAAATAGCCGCGATTTTTGATCCCTTCGGCAATGCTGTACACACCGCGTTGAGCTTTGACCTGACCGGTGAAGACGTCCTTGTCACAGGCGCCGGCCCCATCGGCATCATGGGTGCGATGGTGGCGCAACGCTGCGGCGCCCGGAAAGTGGTGATCACCGACATAAATCCCCACCGGTTACAACTTGCCCGCAAAATGAAAATTGAATATGTTGTCAATGCAGCCCAAGAAAAACTCAGCCACGTCATGAAGAATATCGGAATGACCGAGGGCTTTGATGTGGGGCTGGAAATGTCCGGTGCAGCGACCGCCTTCCGTGACATGATTGACAAAATGAACAATGGCGGCAAGATCGCTATTCTTGGTATTGCACCAACCGGCTTTGAAATTGACTGGAACAAGGTGGTCTTTAAAATGCTCAATCTCAAGGGTATTTACGGCCGCGAGATGTTTGAAACCTGGTACAAAATGATAGCCTTTGTGGAAGGTGGCCTCGACCTCTCGCCACTTATTACCCACCGAATTTCCATTGATGATTTTGAAGTCGGATTTGAGGCCATGCACTCCGGCAATGCCGGCAAGGTTGTGATGGACTGGGCCTGACAGACAAAGTGTGAATCAACACATAAGGAATTATTGGAAAAATGAAATATATCAGTACCCGGGGAAATGCTCCCGAACTTAACTTTGAAGACGTTATTATTACCGGCCTGGCCGCAGACGGCGGCTTGTATGTGCCGGAGACGTGGCCGCAGTTAAGCCCGGACCAAATCCGATCCTTTGCCTCCATGCCCTATTGCGATGTTGCCTATGAAGTGATGATGCCTTTTGTAGACGGGGCTATTGAAGATAATGTTTTCAAAGATATCATTGCTGAAGCATATGCCGGTTTCAGCCACCCTGCCGTTGTACCTTTAAAGGAAATGCGGCCCAATGAGTGGATCCTTGAGATATTTCATGGTCCGACGTTTGCCTTCAAAGATGTCGCTCTTCAGGTATTGGGCCGTTTGATAGATCATGTTCTTGAAAAGAGAGATGAACGTGCCACCATTGTGGTGGCCACATCCGGGGATACGGGCGGAGCTGCAATTGAAGCGTTCAGAGGTTGCAGCCACGCTGACGTGTTTGTGATTTACCCCCATGAAAGGGTCAGTGAAGTTCAGCGGCGTCAAATGACGACGGCGTCTGAAGACAATGTGTACAACATCGCTCTTAAAGGTACATTCGATGATTGCCAGGCATTGGTGAAGGCAATGTTCAATCACTCTGCCTTCAGGGATAATCTGAAGCTTTCAGGTGTGAATTCCATCAACTGGGCGCGGATCATGGCACAGATCGTATATTACTTTACATCGGCATCATCGCTGGGAGCGCCGGATCGGCTTGTGCGGTTCTGTGTGCCTACCGGCAATTTTGGAGATATTTATGCAGGATATGCAGCCGGCAAAATGGGGCTCTCCATAGACAAGTTAACCATTGCCACCAATATGAACGATATCCTGGAAAGAGTTGTAAGAACAGGACGATATGAAGTCCTGGGAGTAACACCGACCGCAAGTCCAAGCATGGATATACAGGTGTCCAGCAATTTTGAACGCTTATTGTTTGATGCACACGGACGTGACAGTGAAAGTATTGTTCGGCTGATGAGTTCTCTCAGTAAATCTGGTGCATTTACAATCGGCCCTGAGGCGCTGAGAAATATAAATGATGATTTCGATGCTGTTCGTACGGAAGAAGAAGAAACACTTAAAACCATTGCAGATGTCTACGCCTCTTCAGGCGTGATGATTGACCCGCACACAGCAGTGGCGCTGGCTGGGTCACGTTGTGACAATCAAAATGATAATATTGCCAATATAATCTTATCAACGGCCCATCCGGCGAAATTTCCTGATGCCGTTGAAAAAGCGACGGGGCATAAACCCCATATGCCGCCTGAATTGAGTGCATTATTTGATTTAAGCGAACGGTTCAGTGTTCTGCCCAATGATCTTGAAACCATTGAAGGCTTTATTGAAGCCAATGCCAGAGCAAACCGCAGCAATTGAGATGTTTAAAACTTAACTTCCCGGGAAAGTAAAGTTTGATTTATCAGTGGCAACTATTTTCCCATTCCCAGGTGCCAGGAACCGGCTTCCTCCTGCATGATCTTGTCCATAATCCTCATCCTGGCTTCATCAAGTTCTTTTTGAATGGCTTTTTTTGCCCCGGCCGGGTCATGGGCTTTCAGCCGGTCTATCAGGCGGTCATGGACATTGCTCATGATTTTACCGGAACGGACAATAATCATGAACCGGGACAGGCGATCATGCAAATGTCCGATCTGCCGGGCCAGTTCATGGTTGCCCGATGCTTTGGCAACCAGATAGTGAAAATTTGTATTTTCTTCTGTGTACCGGGAATAATTGGCATCATCATCGGTGGTAAAACCGGCATGTACTTTTTCAAGGATGGCAATCTGTTCATCGCTGATCTTCTCAGCTGCCCGTTCCACGGCGGCCAGTTCGAGAATTTGCCGCAGCTCCAGCATATCGTTTAGTTCCTTCAGGCTCACCAGTGTAATATAGTAACCCGATCGGGGTTTTATGGTCACCAGGTCTTCCTGGCTGAGCATCTGCAGTGCATCCCTGACAGGGGTGACGCTGGTTCCGAATTCATTTTTTAAAATATCAATGGACAGCCTTTCCCCAGGTTTTTTCTTGCCTGTAATAATTTCGGCTCTTATCAGTTGGTAAATTGTATGTTTGGTTGCATTCCCTTTTTTTCCGGGCATCAGTTTTCTCCTGTTCAGTAATTTCCTGCAGTTGTGCTTATATAATATTAAAGTTCTAATATCAATAATTTAATTATTGTAACTAATAGAATTGACTTTTGATTAGTTAGTAGTTATATCAATTAATATCATTATTATTAATTGATATATCAAAATGGAGATAAAATGATATCAACACAAGACTTAAGCATGGACAGTGCCCATTATGCGCGCATGGGCGATCAGGAATGCAAAAAAATTCACATGGCAACCCTGGAAATTCTTGAAAGAACCGGTGTTGATGTACATGATGAAAAGGCCAGAAATCTTCTGGTTAAAGGAGGGGCAACCAGAGACGGAATAAGGATACGGATACCTGAACACATGGTGACAAGGGCTTTGTCCACCGCCCCTGAACGGATCACCCTCTATGACCGGAATAAAAAGGTTGCCATCCGGGCCTGGGGCCATAACACTCATTTTGGCGGAGGATCAGACTGTTTGAATATTCTGGATCACAGGACGGGCAAAAGGCGGGAACCTGTTCTCCAGGATGTTGTTAATGCCGCCAGGATAATGGACGGGCTGCCGGAAATCGATTTTGTCATGTCCCTTGTTCTGCCCAGGGACGTTCACCAGAGTATCTATGACCGTTATCAAATGGAGGTTATGCTCAACCATACCACCAAACCCATTGTATTTGTCTCCCCGGATTTTGAAGGATGTAAAGCCGCCGTTGAAATGTGCGAAGCTGTTGCAGGTGGAGAGGATGTTTTCAGGCAGGCACCCTTTGCCACCTGTTATATCAATGTTACCTCGGGCATGGTTATCAATGAAGAGGCCCTTCAAAAATCCATGTACCTGGCCGAAAAAGGACTGCCACAGCTCTGGATTCCCCTGAATGCCGGCGGTGTAAATTCTCCGGCCACAACAGCCGGTTGCATGGCCTCCATGAATGCCGGCATCATGGTGGGGCTTGTATTATCCCAGCTGGTAAAACAAGGGGCTCCCATTGGTGTCCCGGGTTGGAATGGCGGCCCCTATAACCTTCAGACCATGGTGGGCAATTATGTTCTGGCCGATGAACAGGGGGTGGCAACCTCAATGGGACGGCATTACAACCTGCCGGTGTTCGGCCTTGGCGGATCAACCGATTCAAAAGCCCTTGATCAGCAATGCGCCATCGAGATGACCATCAGCCTGATGACCTCTCTTCTCCATGGGGCAAATATTGTCCATGACCTGGGGTTTATGGATGCAGGACTCCAGGGGTCTTTGCAGGTGCTGGTCATGGCCAATGAGACCATTGGTTTTTTAAGGGCTGCAACAAAGGGGGTGAAGGTTGATGATGAAACCCTGGCCCTGGATGTGATTGAAGAACAGGGACCCACGGGAAGTTTCCTGTCCCACCCCCATACCCTGCGGCATTATAAAGAACCATTTTATTCAAAGCTGTTTGACAAGGGCTCCTATTTCCTGTGGGAGAAAAAGGGGAAACTGACCATGGAGCAAAAAGCTGCCAAGGTGGTGGATACGATGTTGGAAACCCATGTGGTGACACCCTTACCGGAAGATGTCCAGGTAAAGATAAAAGCCATTGTAGCCCGGGAACAAAATTGGATTGATAATAAATAATCATAATTTTTATGGAGAAAAGATAGAGATGACAGACAAGAAACATTTTTTCATAAGAGACCACTGGGAGTATGATGGGGCACCCAATCAAAAAAAGGACCCAGAGTCGGGATTTGATACAAGAGCACTGCAATCGGGCTTTCATCCCTACCGGAACCAGAATGATTTCAATTCTTTTACTCCCCCCCTGATTCAGTCAGTTACCTTTCCCTATGAGTCCTTTGATAAAATCCCCTGCCCTGTTTACGGAAGGACAAGGACCCCGACCAATACTGTTTTGGAGGAACGTCTGGCGTCATTGGAAGGGGGAGAAGCCTGTATCACTGCAGGGTCGGGTTCCCAGGCTCTTTTTGAGCTGATATTCACCATGGCCAGGCCCGGTGATAATGTGGTCACTTCCCTTAATATTTTTGGGGAGGGTTACAAACAGGCCACTGATATCTTTCCCAACAGGTGTAACATTGATTTCAGGTTTGTGAAGGACCCGGCTGATCCTAACTCATGGGCAGAACAGATAGACGGGAAAACAAAACTTGTCTGGATTGAGACCCCCAGTAATCCCTGTCTGTTTATAACAGATATCAAAGGGGTATCAGATGTGGCCCATGCCAAAGGGGTGCCTGTTCTTGTGGACAATACAACAGCCACGGCAGCACTCCAGCGGCCTATGGAGATGGGAGCTGATTTTGTGCTTCTCTCCATCTCAAAGTTTTTGGCTGGGAACGGCACCATGCTGGGAGGGGCCATTGTGGGACCCGAGGGGCTCATCGAAGACATAAGGTGGAATACCACTGAGTTTGTGGGGGCCATCATGCCGCCCACAGAGGCATGGATGACCCTTCAGTATCTGGAAACCCTGGCCATGCGGATGGAAAAACACTCTGCCAACACACTGGCCGTGGCCCAATATCTCAACGCCCACCCCAGGGTGGTTCAGGTTAATTATCCAGGCCTTTTAAGCCATCCCCAGCATGACCTTGCCTGCCGCCAGATGACGGGTCACGGCGGGTTGATGTCCTTTGTAGTCAATGGTGGAATCACTGGTGCGGCAGTGGTCATGAACGGCCTGGAGCTGATTGTCCACGCAGTTACCTTTGGTACCAGCAGGAGCATCTGCATGCATCCGCCAACAATTACCCATGAACATCTGACTGCCCAAGAACGAAAACAGGCCGGAATTGATGACGGATTGATCCGCCTATCCGTGGGTCTGGAAAATACCCGGGACCTGATCGCAGATCTCGACCAGGCCCTGGCTAAAATGGTTTAACCTGCAAAGGGGTTATCGAATTTTTGCCGATTGAAGAATGCCATTTATTTTATTTTCGATTCCGGCCTCCATGGGGGTCGGAATATGGGTATCAAGGATTGATCTGATCCTTTCCTTTGCACTCTTCTCCATTGAAAGGCTGCCGTTCTTTTTCCAGTTTTTCCGGATTCTCCGGTCTGTTAAGTCCGGCTGCCAGTTGTTTTTAAAATGGGAAAAGGTATGGGGATCTGTCAAGAATGAATTGCCAGGACCCACCCGGTCAATGGCATCCAATGCAAGGTGTTCGTCATCCACAACAATGCCGTCCATCATTCTTCTGACCTGGCCGATAAATTCATTGCACAAAACAAGGAGTTCAAGGGAGTAGGTAATGCCAAATTCAATATATCCTATATCATGGACAAGATTGGTACCCGCCCAGGCGGCTGTCAGGTTATAGGTTGCTGCCTCATTTATGGCCTGGGCATCACATTGTTTTGACGCACTGCATCCGCCAAATCCCCAGGTGGGTAAATGATAAAAATCACGGCTCATCTGGCAAAGTCCTGCCTGGGCCATCATGGCCTCGGGAGCTGAATAGGTGGGCTGACCGCTTTTCATGTCCATGGGTGACATCCCGCCTCCATAAACAAAGGGGGCTCCGGGGTTGGTCAACTGGTGAATGACGAGTCCTGCCAGGATTTCAGCATTTGCCTGGGCAATGGCTCCAGCCATGGTCACAGGGCTTGTAGCTCCGGCCATTATCCCCGGCGCATAGATAACCGGCAGTTTATTTTTAGCCATGAACAAAAGTTTTTCAATCGCTTCCCTGGAATGGACCAAGGGAGATGTGGGATCAACCAGGAGCAGAAACCTTGGATATCGGCTGAGTAATTCCCTGGAGCCTGCAACAACAGCCCCCATTTCAACTATATCCTCTAACACCTGGATATCAGGCCCGCTGATAAGCACCTGGGGTTTTGTGGAATTTTTGAGCATGGCCCAATATTTTTTCTGAAAGGCAGTGGCAGGGTCCAGTTCAGGTGCCAGGCCCATGCCCATGATAAAATCAATATGGGGCAGGTTATCGGCAATGCGCAGGGCTTTTTGCATCTGGTCAAAGGTAAAATCCCTTGGCTCTCCTGTTTCCTGATCCAGAAGGTATTGACAGTCGGAACCCGTACCGTAATAGACATTGTTTTTTTCAAGGAACATTACAGGTTTTTGATTGCGGTCATGGATAATAATTTTTGAAGGAGCCGTTGCCAGCGCCCATTCAACAAGGGATTCCGGAATATTGACCCTGGCATCAGGACCAATCTTTGCCCCCTTGTTTTTTAGGAGATCAAGAACCTCTGGGTGAAGTATCCTGGAGCCTGTATGTTCAAGAATTTTTATTGATGAATGATGAATTTTGGTAATATTCTCATCATTCAGATAGGATAAGGCCGGTGCATTAAATCTGATCTGTTTTTCTGGCATGGCAGAATGCTCTCAAATCACATCAATTTTAAGTAATAAAAATAAGTATTTTGTTATCATGGTCAAATCTTAATATCAACAACTTATTTAATTGATATTGTTAAAATAATAATTAATATTTCAATTAATAAATAAAAATGGATTAGGTTTGGATATTATCATAAACGACATCATTTTGATGGGGCCGGGCAAAACTGGCAATAATGGGATTGTGATCTGAAAAGGATTTGCAGTCAAGTGCCTTTATATCAACCGATATTAGCTCCCTTGAATACACCCGGTCCAGTTGGAATCCAAACCACTCTTTTATATGTTCGGGATACCGTGGCTGTGCATGGACAAGGTCCAGCATTTTGGTAAAATCATCCAGGATGGTTTTCCGGCTTTGTCTCCAGCAATTAAAATCTCCTGCCAGAATCATGGGGCCGACGTGGCCGTTGATCAGGTCGTAGAGTCTTGACAGTTCCCATTGATACCAGGCAAGGGATCGAAAATTGATGGCGTGGATATTGACCACCATTAACAGATCTTTGTTTTTAAACCGATAAATGGTGATCAATGTGTTTTTCCGGGTAGATATGAGTGCTTCCCTTGCCCGGGTCATTTGAAATTGACTGGAAAACGGGTCGGCACCGGCAGCCGTCACCACCCCTGAAAAATGTTTTGGCAACCGGATATTGGCTGCCCCGACAAAGGGAAATCCAGCAATGGAAAAAAGTGCCGGGGAAAAGATGGCCTCTTGTAGAAGTATCAGGTCCAGTTGATATTTTTCTTTCCAGTCCCGGATCAGGGGGATAAATTTTTTTTTAAGGTTTTCCTTGTGGACGTTCCAGCACAAAAGACTGAAGTCATCGGGAATTACTGTTTTTTCAAAAATAACCGGGGATTGTATGAGGGGGGCGGCAGGGGTTAACATGGCAGCTATAGCAGGGGAGCAAATATGCTCATTAAATTTTCACCCATTCTCCGCCATCCACTGGCAGGTTTCATCTGGCCCTGGCATTTTTCAATTAGCTCCTTCATCCAGCGTTCACTGGCAGCAATGATTTCCTGTGAGTAGATAAAGCTGACAACCTCATAGTTTAAAAACAGGCTTCGTTGGTCAATATTGGCCGACCCCATCATCACCCCTTTGTTATCAACCAAAATGGCTTTTGCATGGATCATCCCACCCCGGAAAAGACAGAGATCAATTCCGCTGGCGGATAATTCCCTCATAAAGCTGGACCTGCCCAGGTCGGCGATCAAATGGTTTGAGCTTGCCGGTGTGATAAGTTTTATATCCACCCCCCGGTGACGGGCAATTATCAGGGCCTGCATCAGACTCTTGTCCGGTACAAAGTAGGGGGTAACGATCCAGATTCGTTCCTTTGCCGTAAACACGGCGGATAAAAGGGCTTCATACAGGGCATCGCTGGCAATGTCCGGACCGGAAGGGACCACCTGTATGTCGGTATCTCCGTGGGAAAGGGGCAGTTGTTCAGGTAGATCAAGTTTTTCCCTGGAGGTATGGTTCCAGTCTTCTGTGAAAATCTCCTGGTAATGGAAAACCCCGGGCCCCTGGATTGAGAAGAGAATATCCTGCCATCTGTCCTCACAGGGAGTCGGACCCATATATTCCCTGGAAAGATTCATGCCGCCTGCCAGGACGGTTTTATTGTCAAACAGAAAAATTTTTCTGTGATTTCTCAGGTTGATGTAGTTTTGAAAGGGCCTGGTAAGTGGGGGCATATAAAAAGCAACCTGGCCTCCGGCTTTCTTAAGTTCTTTTAAAGGTTTTTGGAAAAGGTACAGGGGCAGGGAGCCAATACTGTCAATCAGCAGTTTAACGCTCACTCCCTGGGATGCTTTTTGGGTCAGCCCGGCAAGAATTGATTTGGCCACTTCATCGGAACTGAATACATAGGTGGAAATCAGAATCTGTGTTTTTGCATTCTGAATTTGGGCCATTAATGCGGCATAGGCCTCAACCCCGTCGGTATAAAATTCAAACCAATTGCCCAGGGTGGCCCCGGCAATGCCGTTTCCCCTCAGGATCATATCAATGGGTGTGGCATTTTCAGGGGCGATTTCGCCCTTGCAGGCCAGTTCAAACTGGGATTTGGTTTTTTTTGTTCGCTTCCGGCTCCGGAACACAAAATAGATGGGTACGGCAAAATAGGGAAGCAGGATAATGGCCAGAAGCCAGGCAATCATGCTTGTGGGTTCCCTTCGCTGGTATACCATATGGCCCAGGGCGCTCAATACCAGAATGTCAGCGACAATGGCACTTAAGTGGATTAATAATAGGTAAATCATGTGTTCATTCATAGGCTTACCCGAATCTGCCAGGGCGGTTTTGCCGTGGGCAACTGGTTTACTATTAGTTAAATCAGCCTTCCAAGTCAAGATTTTCCTATCCAATGTCCGTGGGGGCAGGTCTGTGTCACAGATAATATTGGATATCAGTCAGCATATTTGCTTTTTTGGGCACCATGATTTCAGTAAGCAAAATAAAAATTTGAATTTTTTTAAATGGGCGTTATTTTAATTTAGGAGAAGCCTTTGTCTATGATAGGCACAACCATCTAAAATAAGGGGAATTCTTATGGGACTTCAGGATCAATTAAACGAATTGCTGACCCAGTCTGCAAAGCTAATACCAGCTGACAAGGCAGCCATCATGGCCAATGCCATGGAGAAACTCAAACAATCCGGCATTGTTGACAAGGCCCTGGGAAAGGGGGACAAGTCCCCGGCCTTTGAATTGGCCAACGCAAAGGGAACCAGTATTTCATCGGCAGCTCTTCTTAAAAATGGGCCGCTTGTGATCAGTTTTTATCGTGGAGGCTGGTGACCCTATTGTAATGTGGAGCTGCAG
>DAOWDR010000265.1 GCA_030638935.1 Desulfobacteraceae bacterium
ATATGATGGCCAATAACAGATCCAACAGGGTTTATTATGTGACGGCTGAGGATTTTACCAATGAAATGATTTTTTCCCTGAGAAATCATACCATTGACAGGTTTAAGGAAAAATACCGAAGTAAATGTGAAGTACTGATTTTAGAAGACATTCATTTTTTGTCCGGGAAAATTGCCACCCAGAAAGAACTTGCCATCACCCTGGATTACCTGCTGGATGCGGATAAGAAGATTATCTTTTCCGGGTGTGAACTGCCCGATGAAATACCCAAGCTCAATGACCAGCTTAAATCCCGGTTAAGTATGGGACTGGTTACGGAGATTGAGTCCCCGGATTACAAGACCCGCCTAAGAATACTTCGAAAAAAATCCCATGCCCTTGGTTGTAAGATCCCCATGCCGGTAAACGAATACATAGCCCAGGAACTTAGCGACGATGTAAGGCAATTGGAAAGCGGCCTTTTCGGTGTGGTGGCAAAGGGGCAGATCATGAATAGGAATATTGATATTGAGCTTGCCAAAAGTGTTCTGGACAATATCACCAAGCACCGGAAGCGGATAAGTATTGATTTGATTAAACAATTGGTTTGCAATGAATTTTCCATATCTGAAAAGGATATCATGTCCAAATCCAGGAAACGCATCATTGTAAAGCCTCGGCAGGTGGCCATGTTTCTTGCCAAAAAATATACAGATCAGCCCATTAAAAAAATAGGTTCCAGTTTTAAAAAATACCATGCCACAGCTATTTATTCCGTAAATGCCATTGAAAAGGAAATCAAACAAAAAGGGGTTTTGTTTGAGCAAATCAATTATATTTCCAAGAAAATTGAAACAGGCAAATTTTAAATGGGCCTGTCGCCCTCCATCTATAGAGCTCTTGAAAAAATAGTCGGTAAAAAATATCTAACTGCTCAAAAGGAAGAACTCTTCTGCCATTCCTATGATGCCACAGGCACCTCCTTTTTACCCGATGCCGTCATCTTTCCTGAAACCCAGGACCAGGTTGCCAAAATTTTTAAACTGGCATCCTTAAAAAAAATTTCCATTATTCCCAGGGGCAGCGGGTCCGGTATGACCGGAGGGGCTATTCCCGTTGAAGGAGGGGTGGTCCTGGTGACCAGCCGTATGAACCGCATCATTGAAATTGATGAGGAAAATTTCATTGCCAGGGTTGAACCGGGGGTGGTTGTTTCCAAGATCCACAGTGCCGTTGAAGCCTGCGGCCTTTTTTATCCGCCTGATCCGGCAAGTTCTTCTGTCTGCACAATTGGCGGGAATATTGGCGAATGTGCCGGAGGACCCAGGGCAGTTAAATACGGGGTAACAAGGGATTATGTTCTGGGGCTTACGGCTGTCATTCCATCGGGGGATATCATCAAAACAGGGGTGGCAACTGCTAAAGGCGTGGCCGGTTATGACCTTACCAGGCTGATTGTGGGTTCGGAAGGGACACTGGCCCTGGTCACCCAGGTTATTTTAAAATTGCTGCCAAAGCCCAGGGCCGTAAAAACAATGGCAGTCTTTTTTGACAGCATGGATAAAGCGGCTAAAACCGTATCCAGTATAATGAAACAGGCTATTATACCCAGGTGTGTGGAATACCTGGATGAAGCCTCAATTAACCTTGTCAGGGAATTTCTTTCCTTTGAACTGCCAAAAGCAGCCAGGGCTTTATTGATACTCGAACTGGACGGAGATGAAGATCAGGTTGAAAAAGAGGCAGAACAAATTAAAGGGTTTTGTCACGGGGCAGGGGCCATTGAGGTTCTTGTGGCTGCAGACCAAGCTGAGGCGGGCAAGTTGTGGGAGGCAAGAAAAGCATTGTCTCCGGTTCTCTATAAAATTGCCCCCAATAAAATCAATGAAGATATTGTGGTGCCGATTTCAAAAATTCCCGAAATGGTGGAAATTACCCGGAAAATTCAAAAAGAATCAGGCCTGACTGTGGTCAGCTTCGGCCATGCGGGTGACGGTAATATCCATTGCAATATCATGTATGATAAAAAAGATAAGGATCAGGCCAAAAGGGCTGGAAAAGCAGTGGATGATCTCTTCAGCGCAACTCTTAAGCTTGGCGGTACCATCACGGGCGAACACGGTGTCGGTATCACAAAGATGAAATATCTTCCCCGTGAAATAGGCAGCATGGAGCTTGAAATCATGAAGGGGATAAAAAAAGTATTTGACCCGGATAACATTTTAAATCCCGGAAAAATATTTTTCTGATACCCATTTAATGACTGGTTTAATTAGTGGGGTTTTACAGCATAATCATTGTGAAGCAATAATTTTTCAAGGATATCGATTTTCGGGTTATTGGCCCGCATGACACAACAACGTATCGAAATCGAACAATAGGTTGAGCATAGTTTGTTTTTTTTGTTATATTCACCAAAACAATCCGGCATATCCAGAGAGTCTTTCTTTCCGGCATTTGTTGTGAAAATCCGGCTTAATTGTTTTATTTCCATGTAATTTCCATATTCAATTTATATTGATAGAGAGCATTTTTAAATGTGAACCATCGACTCCAGTTTCTCAACCAGGGGGACCAGACTCTGTTTTTGGTTGGCCGATACCATAACTCCCTGGTTCAGGAGCCATCGGTTATCAAAATTTTCCAGATCAACCTGATCCAGTTTGTTAAATACATAAAGGGTCGGTATTTTATCAAGATTCAGTTCCGTCAGGATTTTTTCAACAGATTTTTTTTGCTGTTCATACCTGGGATTTGAGATATCAATCACGTGGAGGATGATATCAGCCTCGGATAATTCTTCCAAAGTTGCATGGAATGCTTCCATCAGCTCTTTTGGCAGATTCTGGATAAACCCCACTGTGTCCGTTATAATGACTTCTGTATCCCTGGGGAAACGCAGACGTCTGGAAGAGGGGTCCAGGGTGGCAAACAGGCGGTTGGCTGCAATAATATTGCTCTGGGTCAAGGTGTTGAGCAGGGTGGATTTACCCGCATTGGTGTATCCGACAATGGAGATGATGGGCAGGTCTTTTCGTTTCCGCCTGGATTTTTGCTGGGTTCTCTGTTTCCTGATTTTTAGAATCTCTTTTTTCAACCGGGTAATCCGGTCCCTTACCCTACGACGGTTGATTTCAAGTTTGGTTTCTCCGGGGCCCCTGCCGCCGATACCGCCGGTAAGACGTGACATGGCGGTATTCCGGGTTATAAGCCTTGGTAATAGATATTCCATCTGGGCCAGTTCCACCTGGAATTTACCGTCCCTTGATTTTGCCTGTTTGGCAAAGATATCCAGGATCAACTGGGTCCTGTCAATGACCTTCATTTCAACAAAATCGGTGATGGATCGAATCTGGGAGGGGGACAATTCCCTGTCAAATACCAACATGGTGGCGTGGTTTTGGATGGCCTTGATGACAAGGCTTGAAAGTTTGCCTTTTCCCACGACAAACTTGGGATCAATTTTTTGCCTCCGCTGGAGAGCGCTTCCAATCACCTGAATCCGGCTTGTCTTGCACAGCTCTTTCAGTTCCTCAAAGGAGGCATAGGCATCCTTTGGATTTTTTGTGGTGGCATTGATTAAAAAAGCATTTTCCTGTCCTGTCTCTGGGCTGTGCAGGGCATTTTTTTGGGTCAGTTCCAGTTCCAGGGCGTAAATTTGTGCCTGGCAGTCGATTTCCATCTGGTGGATGGAGGTTTTTGGCAGCACCTGGTAGGGTGCGGCTTTCTCATCGGGCAGGATATGGCCGGAATAAACATTGCCGGGTTCTCCATCGGGTTTTATGCAGATGGCGGTGATATAATCAAGGCGCAGCAGGGCAAGGTCGGTTAAATCATCCCGTGTCAGCTCTTCATCACTTAGATGGGTGTGGATACACCGCAGTCCTTTGAGACGTCCGGGACCGGCCATGTAATCCGAGGTGACGGGAATCACTATTCTATGTGGTTCTCCGGCAATGACGCTGATTATTTTTCCGTTCCGGTCAATCATCAGACCTATCTGGCGGCGGATTTCATGACTTATTGCTACCAATTGGGTGGCAATTTCAGGTGTAACAATAAATTCCGGGGGGGATTTTTTGGTATACAGTTCTTCAATACGTTTAATCTGGGTGTTTTTCAACCCTGTGGTGCTGCCGTAAACTATTTTTTTCATTCAAATCCCTGGTATGTTGATTCTGGTGCCAGTTCCTCAAATCGGGTGAATTGACCGTGGAAATGCATCAATGCAACTCCTGTGGCTCCGTTCCTGTTTTTGGCAACTATGATCTCAGCTGTTCCTTTTTTGGGATTGTCCGGCTCCTTGTTGTAAACCTCATCCCGATAAATAAAGGCGATGATATCCGCATCCTGTTCAAGGGCCCCGGACTCTCTCAGATCCGACATCATGGGGCGTTTATCCGCCCTTTGCTCCAGCATACGGTTTAGCTGGGAAAGGGCTATGACAGGAATATTCAATTCCTTGGCAAGGGCTTTGAGGGATCGGGAAATTTCTGCAATCTCAAGGTCTCTTCTGTCGGATCGGAAGGGAGCTTTCATTAACTGGAGATAATCGATGATGACAAGCCCTAATTCTCCATGTTTCTGGTAAAGTTTTCTGGCCTTGGCCCGGACATCCATGACAGTGATATTGGGGGAGTCATCAATGAATATGGGCATTTCATTGAGGACTCCTGCGGCATCCGTGGCATTTTGCCAGTCTTCCTGGCTGATAAAACCTGTGCGAAGCCTGTTTGAATCTATCCTTGCTTCCGAGGTCAAAAGACGCATGGAAAGCTGTTCATTGGACATTTCAAGGGAAAAAACAGCCACTGGTTTTCTTTCTTCCAGGGCCACGTTTCTGGCAAGGTTCAGGGCAAAAGCTGTTTTTCCCATACTGGGCCGTGCCGCTATAATGATAAGATCCGAGCCCTGGAGGCCGGATGTAATGCTGTTTAACCGTGGATAACCAGTGGAAAGGCCTGATAGCCCACCATCTTTACCCTGTTGTTCCTCTAATTGATCAATGTTCAAATTGATCAGTTCGCCCAGGCTCTTGAATGATCCGCTTGATTTTCTTTCGGAAATATTAAAGATAGAGGATTCGGCAAAATCAATAATTTCTTTAAAATCCCCCTTGTCTTCAAGACAGCGTTCAATGATTTTAGAAGAGGAATTGATCAGTTCCCGCAGGGAGGCTTTTCCCCGGATGATTTTTGCGTAGAGAAGGGCATTCACCGCAACGGGTGCGGCATCGGAAATGGATGCCAGATAGGCTGCACCGCCGATGCTTTCCAGCTCGTCCTTCTCATTTAAAGCATTGGCAACTGTGACCAGGTCAGCGGCTTCTTCCCTTGACGCCAATTCAAGGATGACCCTGAATATTTTTTTATGGGCGCCTTTGTAAAAATCCTCGGGCGTCAAAATTTCAGTGATGTCTAACAGGTTGTCGTTGTTGATGAAAATAGCGCTTAACAGGGATTCTTCCGCATCTATATCATGGGGAGGGGTTCTATTTAACAGAGGATCGGTTTTTAAGGTGTTTTTTTTGGGCACAATTCACTTGGAAAATTAGGCCGGCAAGCTGCCCTGTTGCCGGGCAGCTTGCTGGGGGTTATTTTATTTGTCCTATTTTTCTTTTTCTTCGGCAATTACCTTGACGGTAATTTCAGGCTCGACATTTTTGTAAAGACGAATGGGAACCTTGTATTCACCGAGTTCTTTAATGGGCTCGGCAAGGAGGATGGACCTTCGTTCAAGCATCACATCCTGGCTGTTCAGTGCATCTTTAATGTCATGGGTTGTAACTGAACCGTAAAGGCGAACATCTTCATGGACCTTGGCTTTAATTGTACATACAACGTCCTTGATTTTGTCTGCCATTTCTTCGGCAAGCTTTCTTTCCTTGGCAATCTGAAGCTCAAGTTTTGCCCTTGTCTGCTCCATGATTTTTTTGTTCTGGGGTGAGGCAAGAACAGCTTTTCCCTGGGGCAGAAGATAGTTACGGCCGTATCCGGCTGCAACCTCACACTCTGATCCGGCGATGCCAAGTGTATCAATGGTTTCTTTTAATATAACTTTCATTTAAACCTCCAAAAAGGATCAGCCCTTTGGTTAATCCGGGGCTGACTTTTAGTTTTCTTTTATCACTTTTGTGTACCAAGTTTTCTAAAATTGATCCAGTTGTCAAAAAAACCCAGGCCTATGACCAGGATTAAAAAGTATATCTGAACGGCAATCAGGCTGTAGCAAAACACTTTGAGTGCAGCAGGGGATCTTTTTGTTTGAAAAAAAAATGATACAACAGCAATTCCTTGAAAAAAATAAACAAGCATTAAAACTAACAGACAATTGATGCTGACATATTTGGGTGCTTCCATGGGCAATAACAAAATGCTACCCAGTACAATCACTACCCAGACAAGATAGTCCGGCGCCTTATATTGATTCAGGTTTTCCATGCTTTTTAGCAGGATACCTTTTCTCAACAATAGCTTTTTGATGATCAAAATGTTCATCCATATGGTTGCCATGAATGACACTGCAAACATCCCGGGCAGAATAATGAGAAATGCAGAGTTCAGCATTTCAATCTGTCCCTCTTGGATTCCCATGTCCGAGTAAAGCTGGGCAGTCAGGCCAAAATAACGGGTTAGATAGTCAGAGACGATTGCGGTCATGGTCTGACTCTGGAAAGAGGTGTAAAGTATAAAGGCGAAAAAGGCAGATCCCATAACTCCCAAACCAGTGAGAATCATGGTCTTTTCTATGCCAAGATGCCTTTCAATACACTCTCCTAGGAAAAAACCCGTCATAAGAAGCGATCCAAAATAGAGTATGTCAAATGCAAGTCCCTGTGTCATGATCAGCAGCACGATAAAGCTTATGGCCACAATGACACCGCTGCTGTTTCTTCCCAGCTTCAGCCTGTAAAATAGAACAGGCAGGGGAAGGAATAGCAGTGCAAACACCCCTAACAGGGGAAATGCAAAAATGATTGCAAAAATCATAATGCATAAAGAGATCCCTATGATGATTTCTTTTACTACAAAGGGGGGTGTTATGATACCTGTCACCTGCAATACTCCAGTTAATTATCTTTTATTAATGCATGGGGCGGCCAACAAAGGGCAGCAGTGCTATCTGACGGGATCGTTTAATCGCCAGAGACAGTTGACGCTGATGTTTAGCACATGTTCCCGTGATTCTTCTGGGCATGATTTTACCCCGTTCAGTGATGAATTGCCTCAAAGCTTTCGGGTTTTTATAGTTGAGCTCAAGACCATTGTCTACACAAAATCTACAGATTTTTTTTCGCTGATAAAATCTGTTTTTCCCGCCACCTCTTTGACCTTGACCTTGACTTTGATTTCTATACATAATATTTCTCCTTCAATCTTAAATCAATCCTGCACTTCTTTAGTTTCGTCTGCTTCCTTGGTCTCTTCCGAAGTTACGGCTTCTGCGGCTTCTGCTTTGGCAGCGTCGGCTTCTGCGGCTTCTGCTTTG
>DAOWDR010000574.1 GCA_030638935.1 Desulfobacteraceae bacterium
AGCACCTGGAACAGGGTGCCGTCATATACGATAAGGTCTTTGTGGATCAAACAACTACGGGCAAAAAGATAGTCTTGCTCTTTATGGCACAGTGAATAGCAAATGCTTTTGTTCCCGTACTCGAGTCTAAACAACTACAATCAGCCCACAGGAAAACTAATAGTCGAGCTTAAGCGAAATCGTCGCATGGTAAAGACAATTTAAAAAATTTCAGGGCGCCTCGTTACCTTTTTTTAGAAAAAACGGCATCAGAAAAACAATGCAAGCCACCAGAAAAAAAAAGCCTCCCAAAAAGCTTACGGCATCCCTTGCCCGTACACTGGCCCAACAGAAAAACAGGGCAGATACGATAAAAAGACCCCATCCCCAGAGTTGACAGATCCGTTCCGTTCGCTTTGTGTTTTTGGCCATTTGCGGCCTCCCCCTCTTTCCAGCGAAGCGTTAAAACAATCCCGGTCCCGGCAAAATCAGAACCGGGATTGTTGTAATTCTTACCCAAGCGCACCTTTTAAAAAGGCGATCCTAAGGAGCAGTCACAGCATCCATGGTACGCTGCCCCAGCTGGGTGTGGTGCATGATACCTTCAAATGGCTCTCTTGCTGTATCCGGGCCTTTTGTAAATACCAGAACCGGGGTATTCGTATGGGTTCCGGTATTCCAGACGACAAACTGGTCTGCGGCCACTTCAAGGGCCAGCAGATTCTGACGGTTGTCGTACTTCTGATAGACAAAGAACTCATCCTTGTTATCCAGTTTGGGAACAATCTTGGATCCAAGATAGGAATGACCTTCACTGTAAATGGGATTGTCTTCGGTCTCAAGGACTCTTGCGGCCTGGGCCTCGGTAATTCGTTTGGCCGCTTTTTTATTGATTGGATCTGACATGTTGAATCCTTAATCGCTTTAGCAGGGCAGACATTCAAACAATAGGCATTTTCGCATTGAGTACAAACAACGGGGAAGTGGTAGAGGTTTTCTTTTCTATTAAGAATGACAAGCCGTGCATTTATCGAAATTTGATGATAACCCTCATCTGTCAATGATTTTCTTAGTTTATGCTAAGAAAATCATTGACAGATGAGGGTTATGTAAAGTGTTTTTTTAAGGTTATCGTTTTTATTCTTGCCTTGCACAATACTCTATGATATGGCTGTTGATACATATCACATATTACATACTATGTGATAGTAGAATTGTTCACACTTCAACATGAAGGAAGGAACAGTAAAACATGCTTAAAGTAAAAAATGTTACCACGAAATTTGGTGAGCTGGCCGAGGTAAACGATTTGAGCTTTGAAGTAGCCAAGGGTCAAGTATTTGGAATTGCCGGCCCAAATGGTGCGGGTAAATCAACCTTATATAATCTCATCACAGGATTTTATAAATTTGATGGAATAATTGAGTTTGACGGTAAGAACATATCCGGACTCCCCATACATAAAATTGCCCGCCTTTGGATTTCAAGAACATTTCAAATTCCTCAGATTTTTGAAAGCATGACAGTGGAAGAAAGCGTGAACCTGGGCTGCCATTTCGGCAACACTGGTAACTACGATCCTGGCTACCCTGCATGCACAACCCGGTGCCCCCATCGTTCACTACCAGGTACAAAATGGAGAGCTTGTGGCAATATTCGCAGATCCACCACTGACACCATACAAAGATAGCAAATTTATTAAACCACGGTGGATTAAGTAGGACAGATAAAATAAATCAAAAAATTAAAGGAGAGAACGCGGAGTATACGCAGCAGCACACGGCAGGTCTTCGACTCCATGGTCGGATGGCACCTGCTTTTTACTCACCCCCAAATAGAACTGGAGAAAGAAGGTATGAAACACATGTTTAGAAAAAAAGTACTGATCAGTCTTGTCATTTTGTACATTGTAGGAGTGGCTGGTATGGCTTTGGGGGCAGATGCCCCCAAGTATATTTTCTATTTCATCGGCGACGGCATGGGACCGGCCCAGCAGCAGGCCGCCCAGTACTTCCACAAGGTTGAAACACAAAACCCAGATGCCAAACTGGTAATGAACAGCTTTCCCCAGTCAGCCTTGGTCACCACCCATGCAGACAACACGTTGATCACCGATTCTGCGGCCGCAGGAACGGCTATGGCCACCGGCTACAAGACCACCAACGCCGTTATCGCAAAGCTCCCCGACGGAAGGGACGTCAAGACAATTGCTGAAGCCGCCCGGGAAAAGGGCTATGCCATTGGGATTGCCACCTCTGTCCGGATTAGTCATGCCACTCCAGCCGCTTTTTCAGCTCACAACATGAGCCGTTCCAGGGAAAACGAGATAGCTATTGACCAGGTTAACTCAGGATTCGAATATTATGCCGGCGGTGGCTATCGTCACTTTGTGGCCAAGGAGAACCCCCAGGGCCTGAAATCCAAAAGAAAAGATGACCGGGATTTGGTGGCTGAATTAAAAGATAAGGGATATACCACTTTTGTGGGTGAAAACAGTCGGGATGCATTCCGGGCATTGACTCCGAAGAAGGGACAAAAAGTTTTTGCCGCCCTGGCCTACAGCACCCTAGCCTATGAGATAGATCGAAGGAATAGCCTGGGTGGCCCCAATGCAATGCCCTCCCTCGCCGAGCTGACTGATAAAGGTATCGAGGTGCTCGCCACCCAAGATAAACCTTTCTTTTTCATGGTGGAAGGTGGAAAAATCGACTGGGCAGCCCATTGCCACGATGCCCCAGCCACCATATGGGATACCCTTGCCTTTGACGATGCCATTGCCAAGGCCTTCGACTTCTATCAAAAGCACCCGAAAGAGACTCTCATCATTGTTGCAGCCGATCACGAGACCGGCGGGATGGCCATGGGTATCAGCATGGACTCCAAGGGTTACTTCCTTAAACTTGGAGAACTCTTAAAAGTCAAAGTTTCCACCGAGGACGTACTGTCTGGAGTTTATCCTAAGCTATACAAAGAACACCAAGACAAATCAGTTCGCCAAGGCCTTTTCTTTGACTATCTGGCGGAGAACTTCGGCCTCACCGACCTGACCGCAGGAGAGCGGGATATGCTGATTAAGGCAATGGAGACTGAACATAAAAACCAAACTCTGCCCTCTGCGGAGCAGACAACCTACGGTTATGCTTACTCCCCTACTATGATCGCCGTGGGGCACATAGTATCTTACCGGGCACGGCTCAGCTGGACAAGTTACGTCCACACCGCCTCTCTCGTCTCTCTTTCGGCCATAGGGTCCGGTGCCGAAAAATTCTCAGGCTTTATGGATAACACAGGGATCCCCAAAACCCTTGCCAGTATTATTGGAGTGAAACTTTCTGAGTTTCCTGTCACCAGCTCCAAGGCCATGCTGGGAGAGACGGTTGGGCCCAGTGAAAAATACACCAAGGTGCCCTACTTATAACGGAACATCTGGTAAACCGGGGAGGCCGAATGAAAAAAGAGGCCTCCCCAACCTTTTCCACTTTATTTTAGAAGGCCCCTATGAAGAAAAATAAAAAATGTCTGCTGGCCGCAATTTTCTGCCTTGCTCTGGCTGGCGGCTTTTTTCTTTGGGTCTGCTTGGAAAAAGAGCCTCCCGATAAATCAGTTTATGAGATCCCGGGAACCGTCATTTCAGTTGATAATAGCGAATTGCATGGGACTGGATTCACTGCCATTGGAGTGCAGTTACTTGAAGCGGTCTTGACCGGCGGTCCATTCAAGGGAACGGTGGTCGAAGCTGACAACCACATGATGGGCCAATGGGATATGGATGAAATCTATGCCAAAGGGGACCATATCCTTTTGGCTGTCCAGGCCCAAGGGGGGAAGGTGA
>DAOWDR010000523.1 GCA_030638935.1 Desulfobacteraceae bacterium
ATCACTGGTTTCAGAAGGGATTCCCGAGGTCCATCTCCGCTCAATTTTTTTTCTCTCTTCTTGTGTAATTTTTTCCATACCTGAATTGATCAGATCCAGCACTTCCTGGTTACCCTCCTTTGACGCCACGTACCAATCGCTTTGATAAATAGGATTGGCATTGTCAAAATGATACAAAGCAAGGAGGCCGTTTTGGGAAAGATAGTAAAGCCCTGTAGCCGTATCAGCGGCAAAGACTTTGAGTTTTTCAGATTTTAGATCCTTTGTGAGGGCCTGGTAATCTTTATAACCTGTAATGGATACCGGTACCAGGCGTTTTTTTAAATATCCCTCAACTAAATCTTTTTCAATCACACCGATCCTAAAGGCGGAAAGCTGTTCAAAGGAATCAGGGATGGCAATTGTTTTATGAAAGAAAACATGGGTGGTGGTTTTTGACAATGTTGTACCATAATCAAGATAGGCATCCCTTTTTTTATTATAAAAAAGACCTGCATGGGCGTCTACTTCCCCTTTTGCCACCATTTCAAGGGTATCATTCCACAGGGCTTTTTTAAAATTAACACGGACCCCTGTTTTTTTTGACCACAATTTCCAATAGTCAATGATGAGGCCCTCGGGCTTACCTGCCCCATCCGTATATTCAAATGGAGCAATATTTGTACAATATGCAACGGAAATCTGTTTGCCGGAATCTGCCAGACAGAGCATCGGCATTAAAAGAATCAGAAAAAAAACAAATCTATTCATCGCTTAGGGTTGTTTTAAATTGAATAAACTTTTCTTCCAAAGCAAGAAAAATATCCACTAAATCAGGATCAAAATGTTTGGCCCGGCCTTCCAGAATGATTTGTTTTGCTTTCTCGTGGCTAAAGGCTTCTTTATAAACCCTGGGTGTTGTTAATGCATCATAGACATCTGCCAGGGCCATGATTCTAGCGGCAATCGGGATACCGTTGCCGGATAACCCTGCAGGATATCCTGTTCCATCCCATTTTTCATGGTGATACATTGTAAGCTCAAAGGCGATACGAAGACTTGGAGAACCTGTTTTAAGGTAGATGTCACTGATCAGATTTCCACCAATCCTTGAATGCTCTTTCATGATTTCAAACTCTTCTTTGGTTAGACGCCCGGGTTTTGTTAAAATCTGATCGCTGATGCCGACTTTACCGATATCATGGAGGGGACTTACCCTGGATATCTCATTTGCCATTTGATTGGAAACGCCTTTTTCAGGATAGTGCCTGGCCATGTACCTGGCGATTTCAAGTGTGTATTCACGAACTCTTTCAAGATGCAGCCCTGTTTCCATGCTTCGATAATCAGACAGCTTTGCCATGGAAAAAATGAGTTCATCCTGGCTCTCAAGTTTAATCAACTGATGTCCGCTCTGGATACGAAGTTGAAGTTCCTGGGGAAAAAGAGGCTTGGATAAAAAATCATCGGCTCCGCAGGAAAGAGCCTTGATGACACTCTCCTTGTCCTCAAGGGCTGTTACGACAATAATATAAATATATTGCACCTGGTGCTTGCGAAGGGCTGAAATCAGCTCATACCCATCCATTTCCGGCATCTTGATATCTGTAATAACAATTCGTATATCTATATTATCCTGACAGATTTTCAAGGCCTCAATTCCATTTTGAGCTTCCGAAACCACATGGCCTTCCTGTTCAAGTACTGTTTTTAAAAGAATCCTCTGATCCATTGAATCCTCAACCACCAGCACTTTTGTACCAATAAGGGGCCTGGTTTTATGACCCTTGGATTCAAGTATCTCCCCTGTGGAAGAATAGCCAAGTTCCTGGAAATAGGCCTTATCCATATCAAGAACATGTTTTTTAATCCAGTCCACAAGAAAACCTACAATGGCCGGTTTAAAATCCGAATTTCCTACTTTAAATGCAGCTACAAACCCTGTTACCTTATCAACAAATCCCTGGTGAATGGACTTGTGTTTTGTAAATTCCGGATGAATCTTGAATAATTTTTCCTCGGCCTTAAAATGGTACTCCGTATAAGCCACCAAACCATCCAAAACTTTTTCAATGGTTTCTTTTTGCTGACCGGCATCGGTTTGAACAATGAGTTCATTGATCAAAGAAAACAATTTTTGATGCTGCTGGTCAACAAGCTTCACACCTACACTGAATGATTCGTGCCATTTTAATAATTCCATGGGCTTGTTTCCTTGTATCCAATCAGATAACATATAGTTCGTCTAAACTATCAAACATTTTTTTCCGGATGATTTCAAATTCTTCAACCTTGGCATGGGCTTTTTCCCTTTTATTCTGCCCATACAATTCAAGCACTTCATAAACTTTTTCATGAACCGCTTTATGGAAACCCACAAGCTCTTCAAAAACAGGTGCATTTTTTAAATAATCCGGCGCATTTTCAAGCCATTGGCCAAATTCGCAATGATGATGATCCTGCACCTGGTCTGCCTTTAATTGTGTGACCCCCTCAAGAACTGAAGTAAGGCGCAGTTTCCAATTAAAATGGGCTGCTTTTATTTCACCAATATCAAAATTGCTTGGCCTGAACTTAAACTGCCGGACCAGGGAATCAAGGGTTTCTGCATTTACCTGCATTTCACCGGAAAGCTCTTTTACATTAAGAATGTTTGCGGCCACTTCATCTGCCTGGGATTTTATGTCCGTAATATCCCGGGTGACCTCTGAATTGGCAATGGATGCCTGGGAGATATTTTCATTGACTTCCTCTATCCCCAGGGATGCCTGATTTATATTTGAGGAAATTTCCGTGGTAGCCGTGGCCTGTTCTTTTACGGCAGCTGCCATGACACCGACAATATCACTGGTTTCATTTATGGTTCCGGTAATCGCATTGATCACACCAATGGTCTGCCTGCTTGAGGCCTGAACCCCATCTATTTGTTCCTTGATCTCCTTTGTTGCATCCGAGGTCTGTTTTGCCAGTTCTTTGATCTCATTGGCAACCACTGC
>DAOWDR010000755.1 GCA_030638935.1 Desulfobacteraceae bacterium
CCGTTAGTAAACAGCTCCCTTAGTAGAGCCAGCTATTGATCGATAGTTTTGGCATGCCGCTTTTGTTCGAGCTGAACAATTGAGGGGGTTAAAAATATCAGCAATTCATTCCGGTCATCCCCTTTTTGATCAATTCCAAAGAGACTACCGATAACCGGTATCCCGGTGAGAAATGGTATTCCACTATTTGCGTTGGTCTTGGTTGTCTTGACGACACCGCCTATAACCACGGTATCATTGTTATTCACAAGAAGTTCAGTTTCTGCCTCGTTGGTAGCAAGGAATGGAACCCCTGTGCTCGTCGTCCCGGCAACATCATTTTTAGTAATGTAAAGAGTCATGGAAATGCGTTTATCCGGTGTCACGTGGGGAGTGACCTCTAAAAGTAGATCAACATTTTTAAACTTGACAGAAGAGCCGCCGGCGTCATCCCGCTCAAGGTACGCAATTTCCTGTCCCTGCTTTATTTTTGCCTTTTTATTGTCCAGGGTCAGTATTCTGGGGGATGAAACGATCCTTACATCTCCCTGCTCTTCAGATGCTTCCAGCCTGGCATTTAAGGCTGTCACTGAAGACCCGAATAATCTAAAAAACGAAATATCCGTCAAAAGCCCCCCGCCGGCTGGTTGGTTGACCGATACATTAAAATCATCCACAAATGTCGAGGTTATGGCCGAGGCATTGGACAGGTTCCATCCCACGCCTATACTCCGTGCAAATTCCTTTGTGACTTCAACCACCTTTGCCTCGATCATGATCTGGGGGGTAACCGTATCCAGTCTGTAAATGATTTCCAGAGCCTGGTCGATTTTTGCCTGGGTATCAGTGAGAATTATCATATTGGTCCGTTGGTCCACGGACATCTTCCCCCTTTCCTTGGTTAGGATCTGTTGAATATGGGGGCTGATATCTGCCTGGGCGTCGGAATAATTAATGGAAATATATTCGGTCACCAGGGGCTCAAAACTTTTTTTCTGCTCCATGGATTTCTTTTTGGCGGCAATGACATCCTGCAAAATCTTCTCTTCGTTTTGCAGGGTGGCAACCGTAGCAATCCGGATCACATTGCCTTCATTTTTTTTACCAAGACCATTCATTTTGAGTACAAGGTCCAGCACCTGATCCCAGGGAACAGGATTTTCCAGGGTCATGGTCACCTTACCCTGGACATCTTTATCAATGGCAAAATTGAGACCTGAAACACTCCTGAGAATTCTGAAAACATTTTTGATATCTGTCTCGTAAAAATCCAGCTTTATCTTTTCACCTGTATATAGGGGAAGGGTTTCACCCGGTATCTGGCTCTCTGATTTTTGTTTGACCAGTCTGTTTTTTTCAACACTATTGCCCTCGGGAAGATTTGCTGCCGTAATCTGGGTTTCCACACTTGCATTGGAAAGTTCTTTTTTGGCCTTATCAAATAGAGGCGGCTCAACCTGAGAGGGTTCAAACACCATTGTAATGGTGTTCTGATCCTGTACAATTCGAAATGGAACCTGCTCCCTGATATTGATCTCTATTGTGGAATTCTTCGTGTTTGCTGGGGATGTTTTAGGTTCTATGCTCTCCACAGCAGAATTGAAATACCGGGTTAGAAGAGGACGTTTATGATGGACAGGAATCTTTGTATTATAAAGGTTTAAATTTAATTTTTCATCGTTTTGCCTGGAGGTATCATAGTGTATTGGCTGATTTGTTTCCACCCTAATATCAGACCTGCCCGAGGGGACTGTATTGAACTCTATGCCGGTCATTACAGCAGGGGTCTCCGGCACAACCAAAGGGGGAGTAATTTCTTTCTTTTCTGTGGCAGTTACGGTTTCAGATACCGTGGTCACCTCTTTGGAAAGAAGCTGTGAAGCCTCTTTGTCCCCGGACTGGTCCATGGAAAGAACAACCCGTAATTGCTCGCCCTCTTCGAGAACCTCATAGGGGATATCCTGATTCAAAAGGATTTCCAATTTTGCAATGGTCTGCTTTTTGTCTGCATAGCTCAGTTTTAGCCCCCCAATCCGATCGTCCTCAATCTCACCAGGGATAAATTCCGGATCAATTTTAGTTTCCGGAAGATATACACAGATGGCAAAAGGAAAGGACTGCTTAATTGAGGTAAAGGTAAGGGGTTGATTCCCCTGGATCAATATTTCAAGGGTTGAATCCTCTTTTTTTGCTTGGATCTTTTGGATATATTTTTGTTCCAAATTTTCTTCTGCCGGCAAGGATGATTCAGCCGTTAACTCCGTTTGGGACTGAATTTCATTTTTTTGTGACGTGTTTAAATTTTCAGTTTTTCGGGCCACGCACCCGGCCATAAAGAACATAGTTAAGGCCGCAATAACCAGTGTAACCCAATATTTTTTTTTATCAAATTGAAAAAACGGCATATTATTCCCCGCTCTCTTTTTTATGTAATTTAATTTCCTGGAAATGAACCTGTAATTTCCCTTTATAATCTTTCAGGTATTCTTTTACAACAATGCTACTCTGGTTAATTTTAGATACCTGCCCACGGTTTTTACCCATATAGGTTCCAATCCTCACTTCATATCCTTTTCCGGTAGTTTCTTCCACCATTGCCAACTGTCTATTTTTCATTAAAATAACTGCCACAAGTTTTATTTGCCCTAGGTCCAGTTTCTCAAGGGGGGTCAATATTCTTTTAGGTTTTTCGTCAACAACCGGACTTGTACTCCCTGTTTCATTTTTTTCCTGGATCAAGGGTAAAAACGGATTTAATTTCCCCTTTGAATTATAACTGGCAACCGCTTCCAGAGTATCAAATTTAACGGAAAGGGAGCCTGCAACAACCTGTTCTCTTTTTAACAATTCCTCTGTAACAACCCCTGCTGGGACCTTAACTATCTTTACTGCCTCGGTTTTAGAAACTTTTTTGGGGAGGTTTGGAACTTGATTCGTTTTTGCAGGGCCAATGATTCCAGGCTTAGGGATAGACTTTTCTTCAGTTTTTACGGATGGGGGAGACAAAATTACGCCGGACACGATAACGGGGACTGTGGTTTGTTTTTTTGTTTCAGGTTGTTTTTCACACCCAGATAAAAACACAAGCAAACCGGTCATTAATATAACAATTGATATTTTAATTATGTTTACCATACCAGTTAGGATTATCCTTTTTTCGTTCCTTTAGTTTTCTTTTTTTTCCCATTTGTTTTATCTTTTGGCTCTGCAAACATATAGGTTACTGCTTTGCAGTCCATTTGAATCAGCCCTGCATTCTTTTTGTCTATTCCCATGGACATGTCGTTTATATTTACAATCCGGTTTAATTTAGCCACCTGGAAGAAAAAATCAGCAATCTGGTGAAAACCTCCTTCAACCTTCATGGAAAGAGGGATAACTTTATAAAATTCCTTGTTGATAACCGGGGCCGGCTGAAAAAGCAAAAACACAAGACCAGCATCGCTTCCGGCCTTGGACACTCCTGTCAAAAGGGAAGGTAACTCCTTTTTCTCAGGCAAGGCTTTCATGGCAATATCAAATTTTTCCTGAACCTTTGCCATTTTTGTTTCATATTCCTTTAGTGCTTTTGCTTTAATCTTATAGGATTTTAATTTCGCAATCTGGGTTTTGTGCTCAGCTTGAACGGCTTTTAATTCTTTATTTTTCGGCATAAAAATAAAATAATAATAGCTACCTCCCATCAACGCAATTGTCACAATACAGATAAGCAGACGCTGAACCTTGGTCAGTCCTCCTACTTTTTCAAAAAAGGAAGCAATTTTTTCCTTAATTTCACTTTTTTTATTTCCCTCTGTATCAGTAGCCATTATTTCCCTTTTTTACCTGTATCGCTATTACCAGCTTCAATCGATTTTTTGGTGCAACGCAACTCAAAGGATTTCAACATGACACCCTCCTTGAATTTTTGAACCTTTGATCGTTTTAAATCAATGTTGGAAAAAAGAGAGGAGGTCTCAAGATTCCTCATAAAATCTGCGATTGTCGGATTGTCAAAGGCGATTCCATTCAGGGTCACATGGGTTGAATCGGCTTTCAGTTTTTCAATCCACATTCTTTCCGGCACTATTTTTTCAGACAGTTCTTCCAAAAGTAATAGCTGTTCCTTTCGTTGTTTTTCCAGGGAAGAGACTATTTTTAATTTATCTTCAAGAATCTTAAGATTCTTCTTTATCTGAGTAACCCTGTCCGCCTTTTCCTTATACAGGGCAATCTGTGTATTGACCTGTTTTGTCCGGACTCGGGTTTTGGCAATTTTTTTGTCAATATCCAGAGTGTACCAGGCCAATAAAAGGCCTATCATCATAATTGACAGAAAATATACAGATACCTGGCGGCGAATATTTTCTTTTTTTCTGGCGACCCTAAAGGGCAGAAGATTGATTCTTATCATTTATCATCCACCCTTCTCAATGCAAGGCCCAATGCAATAGGCGCCTGGAGTCCTACCCCGGATATAAAAGAAGCAGGGAAACGCTTCCCAAGGATCAATCCTTCAAAGGGATTAATGGCAACAATATCCACATCCAGCTCTGTCTTAAGGCTGTCTGAAAATCCTTCCAAAAATCCACCACCTCCGCTTAATACTATTTTTTCTACCTTATTTTCATTACTATTGGACTGAAAAGTATAAATCACTTCACAAATTTCAGAGCACCAGGTATTTGCAACACTCCGTCTGATCTCTCTTATGGTCTTGGAATCATCCCCATCTTGGAACATTTTTTCAGCTTCTTCAATACTGATATCAAGCTCACTTGACAGTTCCTCTATAATCTGATTTGTGCCGGAAACATTATCACGCATCATCAAGGAGGCATTGCCTTTTAAAATATTCAGGGAGGTTTTTGATGCCCCGACATCCACCAGCAGGGTCACCTCTTCAGGATCTGATTCAGGCAGAACTTCGTAAATATTTTGCAGGGCAAAGGTGTCGACATCAATTATTTGGGGAATTAAACCGGCCAGGGTAATCAGGTCTATATACTCGGCAACCAGGTCCTTTTTTACAGCCACAAGCAGGACATTCATCTGATCCGACGAAAATTCACTTTCCCCAAGAATCTGATAGTCAATATTCACTTCATCAATATCGTAGGGGATATATTGCTCCGCTTCGGAATGGATGGTCCCATGGAGTTCTTTGTCAGGCACTTTTGCCGTGTTGATTGTTTTTATGACCACAGAATGGCCGCCCGTTGAAATAGCTACATTCTTTTCTTTGATTTTCTGGGATTTAAAAAGGGTGCGGATGGTATTGGCAACCCCCTCCTTATCGATCACCCTGCCTTCAACAATCGCCCCGAAAGGAACCTGTGCCACACCAAATTTCTTAAGAATTGTTCCCTTTTTGGAGGTTTTCAGCTCAGCGACTTTTATGAATGAAGAGCCGATATCTAAACCGACAAGATGATCCTTTTTTCTAAATAGCATACACTTTCATCCTTAATTCGGCAAATCCATGCCTCTGGACAGCATGCAATACAATCAATCTTTTGTATTGATATGTAACAGCAATATTACTATAACTTGATACGCCATGACTCTAAAGTCAAGTATAATCGTTATCTTTGGTAGATAAATAGCAAAAGAAACGATGGTTTGTCAAACATGAATACATGAAAAGTATGAAAAAAAATACATACATCAAGGAAATCTGTGAAAAAAATACCACAAAAAAAATTAGGCGCCCGGGGGGTACGCCCTTTTGTATTGGTCAAAGCCTTTACTTTTTCCAGCTTGATTGTCATGCTGACGGCCACCATTGTCATAGTTGCTCTAAATGCCCACTGGGTTAGAAATATACTCCTTGAAAAAAACAAAGAGTACAATTCTCTTTTGGTTGAAAATCTTAATCATCAAATCTTTTTAAGATTTGTTGCGCCGGTTGTATATAAGCACGGTAAAATCAAGCTAAGGGAAAAAGACCAGCATAAACTTCTGGATACTGTAATAAAATCGACCCTGCACAGCTTTCATGTTGAAATGGTAAATCTATACGGAACAGATAATATTATTGGATATAGTTTTGATGATGATCAGATAGGAAAGAAAAACGCCGGCGGTGTCCACTATGAAAAGGCCATGAAAAACCAGACCACCTCAAAACTTGTCCAAAAAGGCAATTTTCTTGAATTATTGCTCTGGTTTCCCAAAGAAACAAAAATCATCACCTTTGCCCCTTTAATTCAGGAAGTGGAACTCTCCCGTTCAGGAGAACGAATGGTCATTGGTGTTATCGAAGTCATAAGGGACATATCCGATGATTACCAAAAAGTTTTCAAACTCCAGGGGCTGATTGTGGCCTCCTGCCTAATTATCATGGGCATTCTATTTCTAATACTCAGATTTGTAGTCAAACATGGTGAAAAAATTATTGAGCACAGGGCAGGAGAACGCCTCAGGCTTGAAGAAAAGCTGAGGCGCTCTGAGCACCTGTCTGCCATTGGAGGAATGACCGCAGGGGTTTCCCATGAAATAAGAAATCCATTGGGGATAATAAAAAGCAGTGCCCAACTATTGAAAAAAAAAATGGCTAAATTGGGTCCCGACAGCAAGATCCCGGATATAATTGTGGAGGAATCAACAAGACTTAACCATATTATTACCGACTTTCTTGATTTTGCTAAACCAAAGACACCTGATCTAAGGCCCTGCTCCATAGTTGAGGTGATTGAAAAAAACCTGACATTTCTTGCCCCCCAGATTGAAGATGCAAAAATCCAGATTAAAACAGATTATCAAAAAAATATCCCTGAAATCCTGGCAGACACAGCCATGCTCTATCAGAGTTTTTTAAATATTTTACTAAATTCATTTCAAGCATTGAAAGAAAACGGAACCATCACTATTTCCATATGGTCTGAAGCAGGTCTGGTCCATATTTGTTTTACAGATAATGGTGACGGTATCAGTGAAGATATGCTAAAGAAAATATGGACACCATTTTTCACAACCAAGGATACCGGGACCGGACTTGGCCTGGGAATTGTCAAAAATATTATTGAAGCCCACAAAGGCAGCATCAATATTTCCAATGCAGAACCTTTGGGGACAAAAGTTGAAATCGACTTACCGATTTAGGAGTTATACTAAATGGAAAATATATTGATTGTGGATGACGAAAAACATTATCCGATAATTATAGGAGAGATCCTTCAAGAAGAGGGCTATAGATCATTCACTGCCTCAAGTGGAATGGAGGCCTTGGATATTTTAAACACCCAACTCATAGACCTTGTCCTCACCGACGTTAAAATGCCGGGAATGACCGGCATTGATCTGTTGGAAAAAATAAAAGAAATCAAACCGGATATGCCGGTTATCATCATGACTGCATTCGGCAGTGTTGAAAAGGCAGTTGAAGCAATGCACAAAGGGGCCTATACATTTATCCTAAAACCATTTGAAAATGAAGCCCTGATTGCCCACATCGCAAAGGCCATCTCCGTGTACAAGATTGTAGAAGAAAACAATATTCTCAGGGATGCCATGCGAACAAGATATCAATTTGATAATATTATCGGCAAAAGCAAACCCATGCAGGAATTGTATGAAATAATTCAAAAAGTGGCACCCACCAACGCTTCAATCCTCATAGAAGGGGAAAGCGGTACAGGAAAAGAACTTGTGGCCAAATCCATCCACTACAACAGCATTAGGAAAAACAAATCCCTTGTGGCTGTCAATTGTTCGGCCTTTGCTGAATCCTTGCTGGAAAGCGAATTGTTTGGACATGAAAAAGGAGCTTTCACAGGAGCAGCCAACATGAAAAAAGGCCGGTTTGAACTGGCTGACAAGGGCACCCTTTTACTGGATGAAATTGGTGAACTTCCCATGACGCTACAGGTAAAACTCCTTCGGGTTCTCCAGGAACGTACTGTGGAGAGGGTGGGAGGAACAATGGCCATTCCAGTTGACTTCCGTTTGATAGCTGCCACCAACAAAAATCTTGAAGAAGAGGTACAAAGGGGTAATTTTCGGGAAGATCTGTATTATCGGCTCAATGTGGTAAAAACGACCATTCCTCCGTTAAGGGACCGCCGGGAAGATATCATCCTGTTGATCAATCACTTTATTGAAAAATACACCAGCGATCCTGGATCTGTAAGCAGTGTGACCGGTATAAACAAGGAGACTGCCCAGATTCTATGTGATTATGAATGGAAAGGAAATGTAAGGGAGCTGGAAAATATCATTGAACGTGGAGTTATTCTTTCCAGCAGAAATTTAATCTGTCCGGCCGATCTTCCCCCTCAACTCCGGCAGAGCTCAGGAATCACCCTTCAACTGGACGGAATTCCCGATGGCATCGGCCTGTCAGAAACCCTTGCAGCAGTGGAAAAAAGAATGATTCAAAGGGCCATGAAACTATCTGGAAATGTTCAGACCAAAGCTGCACAGCTTTTGGGGATTGGCAAAAGCGGATTGAACCAGAAACTAAAAAAATTCAATCTGGACAAGGGACCAAATCAAAGTAACTAACTGAATTCATATGGAATTGACCGGCCTTTTCAAAAAGTTTAAAATATTGAACTTTTTGAAAAGGCCTTTCATAGCAGCCTTTCAATAAGCCCGTTCCCTTAAACCATTCCAAGGCGGTTCAAAATATTGAACTTTTAACAACCAGGCCAGAATTATTGACGACAGAGACAGAACGATCAAAAGTTAATTTCACTATAATTTTAGGCAGTTAAAAAAAAAAAATGGAAATAGTATGAAACAAATAAGGTTTGGCAGAAGATTTGCATTAAATATATTTACTAACCAAGGGTTAGTTTTTTCATCTTTTTTTCCTTTTCTAAAAAAGGCTGCCATTGGCAGCCTTTTTTAGTATGGATCAAAGGTCGATATTATTTAACTTCCTTGATTTTGCTTTCGGCAATGCTCCTGTAAATGGAATTTTCATGGTCATTTACAATCTTTTTATACATTTTCAGGCTTGACTCCATATCATTGGAAGCTTCATAAATACCGGCCAGAGCGAACCTTGCCTCATCCTTTAGAAGATCAGAAGGCCCTGTTTCAATCTGAAGGAAATAAGATTTCGCCTTGTCAACCTCGTTTCTTGCCTGGGAAACATGCCCCAGAGAGGCCAGGAGAAAATTTTTCATACCAGCCTCATTTTTAAAAATCTCCAATGCCTCTTGATATAATTCAAAGGCCCTGTCGTATTCTCCTGCGTCAAAACAAATTTTTGCAAATTTGACCCTGCCCATTCTTCCGGCACTGGTATTTGAATAATCGGTAAAAACAGTTTCAAAATCATCTTTTGTAGCATCAAAACCCTTAATTGGATCATTGGCTTTCCCATAGGTGATGACTGCCTTTGCAACGAGGTCTGATGCTATATTCTCCGACTTTTTAAAACTGAACATAATGCCTGAAAAAATAACAATAACTCCAATGATTGCACCCAAAATCAGCAAAAATTGTTTTTTATTCTTCTTTAACAAGACCAATGTTCTTAAAAGATTCTCCTGAAAAGGATCTATCTGTTCAAGTTCTTTTCTCCGTTCGTTTGATACTCCCTGTTCTGCCATACACCCACCTTAATCTTTAAAAACATTCAATTACCATACAAGGCTCTTATAAATCCAACCGATTTCACCATCTGCGTGCTCAATCCGGATCCAGTTGCCACTGCGCTTGAGCACCTTGAAAGGCACCCCCCGTTCAACCGTAAACAAAATTTTACCCTTTTTATCCGGCTTGGACCGGACATTACACTTTGCTTTGGTGGTAATAACCCCGTTAATCTTTCCCAAAAGGGAATTATGTATCCAGGCCATATCCCCTTCAAAATCTTTTATTTTATACCAATTTTTTCTTTTTTCAATGACCAGCATTGGATGAAATTTTTCCACCTGCCACAGAACATCATATTTGGCACCCGGCCCTGAACGAAGATTGGCAATGGATGCTTTAACTGCCATGCGTTCAGCAGCCACAGGACCTGCGATAATCATCATCAAAACCAATATGGGCAACATATATTTCAATGGGCGGTTAACAAAATTATTTTTCATAAAAACTCTCCATTTATATCATCAGGATAAAATCATTCCCGCCTGGTATACCAAAAAAGACATGGTCCATGCAACCATAGTTGTGTATATCACATTAAAACAGGCCCATTTAGCCGATGTTTCCCTGTAAATTGTCAGCACCGTGGCAAAGCAAGGCACATACAAAA
>DAOWDR010000364.1 GCA_030638935.1 Desulfobacteraceae bacterium
CCCCTGCTCCCGTTAAGCAAAATTCCCGTGGTCAGTTCAGACCGGGCCTGAACTGACCACGGGAAAACCAACAACCAAAATAATAGAATAAACCCGATCCATTATACTATCCGGTATGCTATCAGGTCAGGGACTAATTCATCCCCGGCATAATAATACTGGATTTTTCTTTTTTCTGCTGGGCTTCCATGCGCTTGAAATTCTCAATCACCTTCTGGGTTTCCAGTTCCATGGCTTTGGGAAAAAGGTCCATGGCTTCTTCCATGGAGCTAGCTTCCAGTTTAGCCTGCATGGGGATGGGCCCCTGGGGGGTGCCAAGCTGGGTATTGCCTATGAAAATAGTTTCCCGGCTGGTGTCATCTGATCCGTCAACGTTCACAGGGATCAATTGCCGGATATTGGCTATTTTAAGATCTGTGAGTGATATTTCCCGATAAAGATTTGTTTTGTCGACCTGGAAATCCAGGTTGTTTGGTGCTCCGCCATTATCGCCCATGGGTTTGTCTCCATTGTTTGTGTTAAAAAATCCCGACCTCTTATCAGGACAATCTCCCTTTATTACCTTGTTCAGGGCATGAATTCAAGGAAAGATTATAATCCTCCCCGATGATCTTCATTGGGATTATAGGGATTTAACACCTCCACCATCCTTGTCTCCTGGTCCACCCGGACCGGGCTGTAATGATAATGGAAAAACCAGACACCAATGTTGTCCGACTCAATTTCAAACCAGAACCTGGCAGATACCATTTTCTTGTATCTGCCGGTTCAAAACTATTTATTCACCTTCAAACTCTGTAATGGCAAAAACTTTAATTCCCGGAATCTTAGCCCGTCCATTCAAATCGGGTAGCTCGACGACAAAGGCACATTCAACCAGATTTGCCCCCAGTTTTTCAACCAGTTTTACCGTGGCCCCCACTGTCCCGCCTGTGGCAATGAGGTCATCCACAATAACAACCTTTTCGCCTTTTTTAATGGCGTCTTCATGGACCTCAAGTGTATCAGATCCATATTCAAGGTCATAGGTTTCCTGGATGGTTTTACAGGGCAGCTTTCCCTTTTTCCGGACCGGAACAAAACCTATGCCCATCTTATAGGCCAGAACCGCCCCAAATACAAATCCCCTGGCATCAATCCCAACGATCTTGTCAATGCCCATGTCTTTGTACCTGTGGTACAATATATCACAGGACTCCATGAATGCGGCTGGATCCTGCATCAATGTGGTCAGGTCTCTGAAAATAACCCCTTTAATGGGCCAGTCTGAAATACTTCTGATTGTCTCTTTTAAATCCATATTCTGTTTTATTCTCCGGGTTTAAGGGTTATCTATCTAAACTGCCAATGGCCTTGACAAGCAATTTTTTGACATTGTCCGCATTTTGATTGAACACGGCAAGGATTTCATCCCAGGTAACCGGGGCCTCATCCTCTTTCCAGCAGTCATAATCCGTTGACATGGCAACGGCGGCATAGGGGATACCAGCCTCATTGGCCAGCATGGCCTCGGGTGCCGTGGACATGTTGATCACATCAGCCCCCCAAAGGCGAAACATTTTTGATTCCGCCACCGTGGAAAAACGCGGCCCCTCAATGGTGATAACGCAGCCCCGTTCATGAACGGCAAGGTCCAGTCCTTTTGCAGATTCATACAGATTTTTTCTGAGGGTATCATCAAAGGGATGAGCCATGGAAGTATGTACGGCCCCTCCCTCAAAGGAATCAATAAAGGTATTTTTGCGAAACCGTGTAAAATCAATGAACTGATCCAAAACCACCAGATGGCCCCGGTCAATTTTTTGTCTCAGACTTCCGCAGGCAGTAGTGGCAATTATGTGGGTGGCTCCTGCCCGCTTTAGGGCATCAATATTGGCCCGGTTGTTTACCTGGGTGGGACTGAGTTGGTGGTTTCTACCATGCCGGGAAAGGATCAGGGTGTCCACCCCATTTATCTTACCGGACAAAAGATCTGACGATGGCATGCCATAGGGGGTTTGCATTTCAATTTCCTTGGGATTTTTAAGAATATCCGGATCATCCAGCCCAGACCCGCCGATTATGCCAACCAATGTCATCTTACTCTCCTTTATATCTGTAAACCTGATTTCATGTTTTTAAAAAACCTACCCAATGCGCCTAACACAAATGACTTAAGTTATCAAGGATTTGATTCATGAAACCCAGGGCTAACCTAGGTAAAAATTGTTTCTGCATGATCTTTGACAGAAAACACTGAAAAAGGTATTCTAAAATTTTAGATAAATAATACACGTTTGGGACAATTCTAATGAAAAGATACCTCACATATCTCATCTATCTGATAGTACTTCTAATTTTTCCATTTATTGCTGTTGCAAATACGCCTGTTACAATCAAAGTTGGGGTCTATGAAAATTTCCCCAAAATATTTACAGATAAAGAAAGTATTGTTACTGGATTTTGGCCTGACCTTATCCAATATATCTCCACAAAAGAAGGCTGGCAAATTAACTGGGTTCCGGGAACATGGACCCAAGGCCTTAAAAGGTTGGAAACCGGTGAAATCAATATCATGCCAGATACCGGATGGACGGAACCCAGAAGCCGAAAATATACTTTTTCAGATGAAACCGTGTTGGTAAGCTGGTCAAGGCTGTATGTTTCTAAAAATTCAAAAATTAAATCCATCGTTGATTTAAGCGGCAAAACAATCGCTGCACTAAAAGGAAGCTTCAATTTAGAGGGTCCGGAAGGACTAAGGCAGATCCTGTATAAGTTTAACCTTAAAGCCACCATCAAAGAGATGGAGAGTTATGAGGATATTTTTGACGCACTACAGGGGAAAAAAATCGATGCTGGTATTACCAATAAGGATTTTGGCAACCACCATGAAGCTGATTATGACATCCAAAGAACCGCCATTATTTTTCAACCTGCACGGATGCAGTTTGCCTTTACAAAAGATGCTGATCTGACGCCATTTCTTATCCAAAAAATCGACGCCCATATGAAGCACTTAAAAAAAGACAAAAGCTCCCTTTACTATCAAATTTTAGAAAAATACATTGGGGGTAAGCGAACGGAAACTTTTATCGAAATTATTCCCATATGGATAAAAACTATATCTATCGTCGCCTGTATAGTGATCCTTTTCCTTTTCGCCGTCGGTATTGCATCCAGAATACAGGTAAGGCGGCGAACCTGCGAACTGCGTGGGAGTGAGGAAAAATACAGAACACTTATAAATAATTCCCCTGACCTCCGATACAGGACAGATACTGAAGGAAAAATTATTTTCATTTCTCCTTCGGTATATAAATTATCCGGCTATACCACACAAGAAGCTGTTGGGATGAAAATGGCTGAAGAGATATATGCATTCCCCGATGAAAGAGAAACATTTTTAGCAATGCTTCAAAAAAAAGGCTATGTCTCTGATTTTGAAGCGCAGTTGAAACGGAAGGATGGTTCAATTTGGTGGGCTTCCACAAATGCTCTTTTCAACAAAGATCACAACGGGAATATCCTTGGTATAGAAGGAGTTACAAGGGATATTACCGATCGTAAGAAGTCAGAGGATGCACTGCGGGAAAGCGAAAAAAAATATAGACACCTTTTTCAAAATGCTCCGGCCGGAATTTATGAAATTGATTTTGAAAAAGTAAAATTCATTAACGTGAATGAGGTTATGTGTAAATATTCTGGTTACTCAGAAGAAGAATTTTTATCCATGAATCCTTTGGACCTTTTAACAGAAGACAGTAAAAACTTATTTATTGAAAGACTTGAAAAATTTTCCACAGGAAAAAATCAGGTTTCCGGCATTGAATACAACATCATCACAAAAGACGGCCAAGAATTTTGTGTCATTTTGAACAATGATTATATTTATAAAAATGGAAAATTGACAGGATCACGGGTGGTTGTCCATGATATTTCCGAACTTAAGCAGGCCCAGGAAGAGAAAATAAAGGCTCAGCAGATTGCAGGCGAACAGAAAAAACTGGCTTTGGTTGGACAGGTTGCAGGAAAGATGGCCCATGATTTCAATAATATTTTGAGTATTATTATGGGGAATACCGAGCTTTCACTGATAGATTGCAAAGATGAAGAAACAAAAAAAACACTTGAATTAGTACTCGAACAGACCATACGAGGAAAAAATTTAACCAGAAACTTGGTTGCTTTTGCCAAAGATCAGGAACCCAAGCAGGAATTTTTTAGAATCAATGAAAAAATCGATCTTGTTTTAAATTTGATGAAAAAAGATCTCCAGGGGGTTGAACTGATAAGGGAAGATAAAGCCGGTGTGCCGGATTTACTTGCTGATCCGGGGATGATCTAGCATGCCTTTGTAAATCTAATACAAAATTCAATTCATTCCGTAAGCTTGGTTGAACATCCCAGAATAATTAACCGGATTTATTCTTTGAATGACAATATCTGTATTGAGATAGAAGATAACGGATGCGGGATCCCCAAAAAACACCTTGAAAATATTTTTGAGCCCTCTTTTACATTAAAAGGGAGCAAGGATACAACCGGCTCTTATGGAAGAGAAATTAAAGGAACCGGTTATGGAATGGCCAACGTAAAAAAATATATTGAACAGCACAAGGGCAGTATTTCAGTTGAGTCAACCTTTGGTTCAGGCACAAAATTTACCGTCAGTCTGCCGGTCATTAAAAAAGAATTAACAAGCCAAGAAAAAGCAGAAATCCAAAAAGAAAATCTATATTTTGATAAATATATTCTTCTTGTTGAAGATGAA
>DAOWDR010000601.1 GCA_030638935.1 Desulfobacteraceae bacterium
GTTGATGCCGCCGAATCCAAAGGCTGAAATACCGGCTTTCCGGGTGGAGCCCGGCTGTTCCGGCTGCCAGTGCCCGGTCTGGGTCTGGACCTTTATGGAAGTTTGGTTCAAGGGGCTGTTATCGGGGGGGGCCGTGAAATTCAGGGATGGTGGCAGGCATTTTTTTTCCATGGCCAGCACGGTTTTAATGAAGCCTGCGCTACCTGCTGCTGTGAGCAAATGGCCGATCATGGATTTAATTGATCCAATGGAAAGATGTTTATCCGGACATCCATAAATGTCCAGAAGCGTTTTTATACTGGTGGCTTCCACCTGGTCTCCCACAGGGGTGCCGGAACCGTGGCACTCCATGTATTGAATATCTGCCGGGGTCCAATTGGCCTGGTCGTAGGCGGTTTTCATTGCCCGGATTTGTCCCTCCGAGGCAGGGCCCACCAGGTTGCCTTCAAGGTCATTGGAAGCTCCGGTCCCGGTTATGACGGCATGGATGGTGTCATGGCAGGCAATGGCATCCTCCAACCGTTTTAATACCAGGATTCCTGCACCTTCACCCACAACAAGCCCGTTTGCATTTTTGTCAAAGGGTGCACAGCGGCCCGAGGGGGACAATGCCCGGAGCTGGGTGAATCCCACCTGGGTGTACAGGGAATCCGGTCTGGATACCCCGCCTGCCACCATGATGTCTGCTTTTTTCAGGCTCAGGTGTTCACAGGCAAGTTTTATGGCATATAAAGAAGAGGCACAGGCTGCATCCAGGGTGAAACTGCCGCCGTAAAACCCCATGGCCCTGGCCAGAATTGCTGCCGGTGCAGATACCACAGAAGATCTTGCAGCGTCGGCAGGTGAAAATGATTTGGGAGACTTTGCGCAAAGGATTTCCCAGGAAGCCAGGGAGGCCGTATCCGTGGGCAGGGCAATTGCCGCCAAAATGACACCGGTCCTTTTTTCAAGCTTTTTTGTTATATGGCAGGACTCAAAAGCACTGCGGCCCGCAGCAAGGACAAGGTGATGAACCGGGTCCAGGCTTGCCAGAAGATCTTTGTCCACCCGGAATCCAAAGGGGTCAAACTTAAAGTTGGTAATCAGTCCTGCCCTGTCTGAAACGGCCCGGTCAGGTGTGTGTACAGGACAGACCATGGTGTCTGCAGGGGCGACCCACCTTTGGGTTGGTACCTTGATGATGGACTCTTTTTTATTCAGAATATTTTCTAAAAATTGCCCTGTGTCATCGGCCCCTGGAAAGATACCTGCCATGGAGACAACTGCAATTTTACTCATCTTAAATTTCATAGGAGGTCATATAGTGTAGAACTGGTTTGATTTCAAGGGGAGCAATGTAAAAATTGTGTAAAATTCGAGTGGGAGGATGGAACAGGAGGCTCCCTTTTGATGTTATTTTTTATTGGTGTGATTCTAAATCTTATATCAACTGAATATCAGAAAGAATCCCTGGATAACGGAACGTATCAAAAGCCAGGCTGTGAGAAGCATCAGCACTAGTCCAAGCATTCGATCCAGTCCGGATTCCATTCTTTTGTCATTGTATCCAAAGGCCCAGCCAAGAAAGATCCCGGCTAATAGCCCTCCGCCATGGCCCCAATTATTGATATTGGGTATAAGAAAACCAAATACTAAAAGACTGATGATCCATCCCGAGGTCTGCTTGAAAACCCTTTGTCCCCATTCTCCTCCTCTGGATTTGCCAAAATAAAGCAGTGCCCCGATAAGGCCGCATAAACCTGAAGATGCTCCAATAGTCAGGGGAACATTACCCAGATAGGAGAGAAAAAATCCCGCTGCTCCTGTGATGGTGTAAATGGAAAACATTCGAAAAAGGCCGAATTCATTCATGACCAGGGGGGCTACGGTTCCAAGGGCTAACATGTTAAAGATAATATGAAGGAGGCTGCCATGGAGCCAGTTGGCAGTAATCAGGGACCACCAGGCATGGAATTGTTCAATGGGAATCTTTCCCGAAGCCCCCAAAAAATTGAGAACATCCATGGAAGGGGTCAAAGCATAAAAGGGGTTGATGCTCATAACCATATTTTTACCGCTGTAAATCAGACAGATGATGAACAAAAATACATTAGTGTAAATGATGCCTTTTAAAAGCAGGGCAGGGGTGAGGAGGTTTTTTTTGGGGAGGGTATCCATAATTTTTTTATGCTTTGCTTTTTATTTAAAGGGAATGGCTTTTTCAAGGATCTCTTCAAAGGCCTGGTTTATAAATTGCTCCAGTTTTTTACTGGAAAATGTCAGTTCCGTTCTTTCAACCACCAGGGAAACCGGTATGGTTGACAATTTTTTGTCCTGGATATTTCCCAAATGAAAGGTAAGATCCATATCAAGGATCATCTTTGTATATGTTCCGTTTTTTTGGGCCCTGCATTCAAATGTGTTAATATCGGCGGACAGGATAAGGGCAAGTCCCCCAGGCACCTGGGCCATTTTGTCCAGGGTTGGGGTCCAGTCGGGAAAGGGGGTTACTACAAATCCTGTTTTTTCCAGATAGACCCGGGTCAGTTCGGTGAGGCTGGCACTAAGGTTCATTCCCCGGACCAGGTATGTTTCCTGGCTTTTATCGGTCAGTATACGGCGGCCGACATACCCTTGTTCGGTATTTTGCCGGTTGTCCTTAAATTGGGTGATACCGAATTTACCGGTCTGTGTGGGGGAATGATTTTTAACATAGGCCAGGTCAACAAATTTTGGACCGGGCACGGCGCAGCTAAGACAAGAAAATATTACAAGAGAAATGAACAAATTTTTAATGAACAAGTTAATGAGGGGCATTGGGATTCCTTAAAAAAAGATAGGTCAATTGAGTCTGATATCATCAATATGAACAATATTGATATATTCTTTAACAGCTCCCAGGGTCAGGGTGAACATTTTGGTGCCGGTAAGAATAGCAATGGGGTTGTCCGGGCTTCCGCAAAGTTTTGCAAATACCGGTCCCATGACCAATGCGGGATTTGTTGCCTGGTCGGGATTTTCCTGCATTTTCTTTACATAGACGCCTAACCGTTCTTTTAAGATATTGAAATAGTCTACCTGGGTGTTGGTGGTGGTTTGGGCGAGGTTGGATATGTTTTGGGATATCTCCTGGATCATCTCCCAGAAATGTTCGGTCAGAGGTCCTTTGCTTTTATCCGTGGCTGCCATGAAAAAAGAAATTCCCCAGCCCACGCTCAGGATTTTTAAAATCCCCAATTCATATTCAATGGTTGTGATGTTAAGGCTGTTTTCAGCGGGAAGGGCTGAAAGCAGTTCTTTGAGGTCTGTTCTGTCTATGGCAAAACTGGCTAGGTTCTGGGCCAGTTTTTGAACAGTGAGGGGTTCTTTTTTTGGGGCTTCCATAAGCAATCATTTTCTGTTAAATTTATAATTACATATTAAGGGATCATACTCCATAAATATGCCTTTTAAATAACAGCCAGAACGGAAAGAGTAAACACAAATGATTCAGATAGACCTAAAGCTGTTTGTCACCCTGGCCAAATATCTTCCTTTGGGCAGTGAGGCCTATGAAATCAACGAGGGAACAACCATCAATGAACTCATGATGGATCTTGGAATTCCCCATGATATTGTCAAATTGATTTTTATCAATGGGAAAAAACAAGACCCCAACTATCGTATTCAGCAAGGGGATAGGGTGGGATTATTCCCGCCTGTGGGCGGCGGATAATCCGTTAGTAGCCTATAAACCGTTAACAGCGGATAAGCCGGAAGCAAAGGGGAACCCATGGTTAGGCAGGGGGTAACACAAGGGCGGTATGACCGGAATTTTAATACCATAAGCCTTGACGAGCAAGAAATACTGGCCCAATCCCATGTGGCAGTCATAGGCCTGGGAGGCCTGGGGGGCGGTGTGTGTGAAATGCTTGCCAGAACCGGTGTTGGCACTTTGACCCTGGTGGACGGGGATGTTTTTGATATCACCAACCTGAATCGTCAGCTTTTGAGCTGCGAAAAAAATATCGGTTACCCAAAGGCCCGGGTTGCAAAAGAGAGGGTGGGTGCTGTGAATTCATCCACACAGGTAAACATCAGGCAGGCCTATGCAGACGAGACAAATCTTTATGGCATGATAGCCGGTGCCGATTTGGTGGTGGACTGTCTTGATACCATTGACACAAGGTTCCTTCTCCAAAAAATTGCCAGAAAAGCAGGCCTCCCGCTGGTATCCGGTGCCATTGCCGGAGTTAGCGGACAGGTGATGGTTATATTTCCGGGAGACCTGGGATATGAGCTTATCTATGGAAAAAAAAGGGAAGCCCAATCCCGGGGTATTGAAACCATTACCGGAAATATTTCCTATTGCGCCCTTTTTGTTGCATCAATCCAGGCTTCCGAATGTATAAAGGTGCTGCTCAAGCGGGGAAATATTTTAAGAAATAAACTTTTGATTGCCGACCTGGGGAGTAATTCCTTTGAAGTTATGGAGCTGGTCTGACAGAGGATTCTCAAAACCCAAAGGAGGGTGTCCATGTATGCCAAAGCTGCCAAAATCATAAAATCTGCTGAAAGATGCGTGGCTTTCACCGGAGCCGGTATTTCAGTTGAAAGCGGCATTCCCCCTTTCAGAGGGGAAAACGGTTTGTGGAATAAATATGATCCCATGACCTTTGACATTCAATACTTTTACCAGAATACCCTTCGTTCCTGGGAGGTTATCCGGGAAATTTTTTATGAAGTATTCGGCCGGGTTCAGCCCAATACAGCTCACTATGCCCTGGCTGAGATGGAAGCCAGAAATCTGGTACATGCCGTGATTACCCAGAATGTGGATAATCTCCATGCCGAGGCCGGGAGCATGGTCATTCATGAGTTCCATGGTTCCCTAAAAAAACTGGTTTGCCTCAAGTGCAGGTCCACATACAAGGTTTCTCAAATTGATTTGAAGACCCTTCCTCCTGCCTGTTTGCGGTGTGGCGGAATACTTAAACCAGATGTGATATTTTTTGGCGAGGACATTCCCGAGCCTGCAAGGACCCATTCCTTTAATGAAACAAGTCGTGCAGATTGTTTTATTCTCATCGGCACAACAGGGACTGTTGCGCCTGCCAACATGATTCCCGGGGCAGCAAAATCAAATGGTGCCAGTATTATAGAGATAAATCCTTTCCCATCGGAATATACACAGTCGGTTACAGATGTTTTTCTCCAGGATAAGGCTTGCGTGGCCATGGAAAAACTAATAGAAGAAATGGATAGATAAAATAGAATGTTTTTAAAAAGGAGGATTCAATGTCCCTTGACTGCTTGTTCTGTAAGATTATAAACCGAGAAATTCCCAGTGAGTTCTTATATGAAGATGATACCTATGTGGTGTTCAAAGACATTAATCCTGCCGCCCCGGTTCACCTGCTGCTGCTGCCTAAAAAGCATATCAGGAGTATCAATGATCTGACCAAAGAAGATGGGGATATTCTGTCCGGTCTTTTCATGGTCGCCAAAGACATGGCCAGGGAACAGGGGGTTAACGAATCCGGCTATAAACTGCTTTTTAATGTTGAAAAGGGCGGGGGCCAGGAAATTTTTCATCTTCATTTACACTTGATCGGCGGCTGGGAAAAAAAATAAAAATGGCTTGAATTGTTTTTATTATAAGAATACTCAATGTTTCATGGGCTTATCACATTTAACCATCCCGGGGGGAAAACATGCTTAAAAGTTTTAGTCTTGCAAAAAAAATAACAGGTGGGTTTGTTATCATTCTTATTTTGCTGATTGTGCTTGCATTTGTAGGGCGTATAGGCCTGACACGTGTGGTGGAGAAAGTTGATTCTTCAAATCAATTTCAGCTTCTGGTGGATCTTATCCTGGATGCCAGGCAAAATGAGAAACGGTTTATCCTGACCAACGATACAGGTGCTGTTGATATTGTCGTAAAAGATATTAAAACTTTGAAAAAAGAGGCAGAAAGCATTGTTGATACCACAGGGGATGCCGGGATCAGAAAACAGGCAGAACAGATTTTGAAAACCTCTGACACCTATGCCAAAGCCTTTGACGAGTATGTGGCCCTGGCCGGGCAGAAAGACAGCCTTATGGGGGATATGAATCAAAAGGCCAGCGCAGCCCTGGCCATCACCTCAAGGATAAGGGATGAACAAAAGGCAAACTATGATTCCCTGATGGGCAGTAGTGAAAATAAAATTGCCCAGATGCGCCAACGGGTGGTTTTTGCCGAAAGAATAAAGGAAAATTTTCTCCAGGCCAAGGGATACAGGATGGTGATGACGGATTCACAGGAATACAATGTCTCCATGATGACCCAGTGGAAGGGGCATCACAATGATATTAAAAGGGATCTGAAAGAAATTACTCCTCTTATGTTTGAGCCGATTTCAAAGGAGCGTCACGAAAAGATCATAACAACCCAGAAGGAGGTTATTGAAAAGGCTGAGATTTTTTATAGAAATAAAACCCATGAAAATAATCTGGCTCTTATTAATGCTGTAAAGGCCATGCGCATGGCCACCATAACCTTTCAGCAGGAGATGCAGGAACTGCTGGAGTTTTATATTGAGGATGTCCAGATTTTTTCCGGCCAGATGATGGAGTTGTCTTCCGGAGCCGATGGGGTGGCAAAGATCCTTTTAAAAACCAGGATACTGGAAAAAGACTTTATAAGGACCGAGGATGAAGGGATTTTCCAGCAGATCATCCAGAACATAATTTCCATTGACAATGCCATTTCCGATATCAAGGAAGTCATTGATGATGAAGACAAAACAAAGCCCCTGGAGGGTATCCAGGAAGCTGTGAATGCTTATATTACTTCTTTTAAACGGTATGCCGAGCTGATGAAAAGCCAGCAGACCGCAAAGAATCAGATGGAATCCAACTCAGCAGGAATTGAAGCCATTTGCCTGAAATCCAAGGCTACCATGAACACCCAGATGCGGGCTCAGATTGTCAGTTCCACAACATTTATTACCATTGTCAGTATTTTTGCCGTGATATTCGGCATTTTAATAGCCTTTGTTCTGGCCCGGATTATCATTACACCCATTAAAAAAGTGGTGGCTGCCCTAAAGGATATTTCCCAGGGGGATGGAGATCTGACCCAGCGCATAGACATTGATACAAAGGACGAAATCGGGGAGCTTGCCAAATGGTTTAATGCATTTATTTCCCGGCTTAATAATATTATTGTGGATATCGGCTCCAACTCGGAAACAGTGACAGCCTCCTCCGGGGAGCTGCTATTTATATCCGAACAGATGTCCGAGGATTCAGAAGATTTGGCGTCACGGTCCAATGCCGTTGCAGCCGCTGCAGAAGAGATGAGTTCCAGCATGAATTCAGTTGCCGCTGCCAGTGAAGAGGCCTCCACAAACCTTGGGACGGTTGCCGATGCAGCAGGCCAGATGAAGCAGACTATTACCGAAGTGGCCCAAAATTGTGAAAAAGCAAGGGAAGTCTCGGACAATGCCTCTGTGAAAGTGAAGAAAGCATCCGAGCGGGTGGAACATCTTGGTGCCTCTGCCAGGGATATTAGCAAGGTGACAGAGGTGATAACGGATATTGCCGAGCAGACAAACCTTCTTGCATTGAACGCCACCATTGAGGCGGCCAGGGCCGGGGAAGCCGGCAAGGGCTTTGCTGTGGTGGCAAGTGAAATCAAGGGGCTTGCCGCACAGACAGCAGGTGCCACCCTGGATATTAAGGAGAAGATCCGGGGCATCCAGGAGTCCACGGATGATACGGTAAAAGATGTGAATCAGATTACCATGGTTATTTCCCAGGTCACTGAAATTGTGTCTGCAATTGCCGCTGCCATTGAAGAACAATCCGTCTCGGCCACAGAGGTGGCTGAAAATATTGATCAGGCCTCCACCGGGATTGTTGAGGTCAATGAAAATGTGGCCCAGAGTTCCCAGGTTTCCACGGAGATTGCAGAAGATATTTCCAAGGTTCACGATGTGTCCCAGGAAATGACGAACAGAAGCAGCCTGATGGAGAAAAGTGCCCAGGATCTGTCTGCACTCTCCGGAAAACTTCGGGATATGATAGGGGTTTTCAAGGTATCTGTGAATGATGCTGATGTGGATCCTCCCACAGATATGAATGCCCAAGATATCCCGGACATGATGCCCTGGGGGGACAAACTAAAGATTGGTATTGACCAGATTGACGAACAGCACAAAGAACTGGTGAAAATGGTCAATGAACTGCACCGGGCCATGAAAATGAAAATAGGGGCCAAAGAGGCCGGTCAGATCCTGACACGCCTGGCTGATTATACGGTGTATCATTTTAAAAATGAGGAAAATCTGTTTGAAGAACATCAATATCCTGAAAGGGATGCCCATAAACAATATCATGATAAACTGGTGGGCCAGGTGCTTGAATTCAAAAAAGAATTTGAAGAGGGCAGGGCTGCCCTGTCCATGGATTTGATGCAGTTTTTAACCGATTGGCTCAGGGATCATATCATGGTAACGGACAAGGGCTATGCCCCGTTTTTTAGGGAAAAGGGGATAAATTAGTTTTTTTCTTGACAAGGAAGGAAATGCCCTCTATTTTAACCAAAATTTTGATTTGTTTAAATTTATAATAAAGATACGCAAATGAAAACTGAAACAAAGAGATCACAGTTTATATTTATTTTTGGACGCTTCTTCTTTTTTAGGAGCGTTCATCCGGTGTAGCGCTTTATAGATTTTTAAGTTTATAAAAGGCCCCGGGTGGACATTATGCCACCCGGGGCCTTTTTGTTTTTTTTGGCCCTGGGAAAACTTCCAGGGCCTTTTTTATTTTCAGGGATGTAAGATAAATTTTGTCAGAATTAATGTAAGGAGACCGGTAATGATACTTGTTTTAGACAACAAGATTACAAAAGAGCAGAAAGAGGCGATCACATCAGTGTTATCCGATGACGGGTGCATTACCCGGGAAATCACAGATGCCGGACAAAATCTTGTCGGCATTATTGCGAGAAACAAAAGAACGGCAGCAGATTACAAACAAATGGAAGGGGTGGCAGATGTAAGGATCATTAAAACCTCCCACAAGCTTGTCAGCCGTGACTTTAAATCCGAAGACTCCAAGGTAAAAATCGGTAATGTAGTGGTCGGGGGGGATAGAATTGTTGTGGTTGCAGGCCCCTGTGCAGTGGAAAGCCATACCCAGGCCATGACCATTGCAAAGGAAGTTAAAAAATATGGGGCGGTTTTGTTCCGCGGTGGGGCATACAAACCCAGATCTTCCCCCTATTCCTTCCAGGGACTGGAAGAGGAAGGGCTTAAGATTTTGGCAGATGTCAGGGAAGCGACAGGGCTTGGGGTGGTCACGGAAATCACTTCACCAACCCAGGCGGATTTGATGATGAAATATGTTGATATGGTTCAGATCGGTGCCCGGAACATGCAGAACTTTGAACTTTTAAA
>DAOWDR010000521.1 GCA_030638935.1 Desulfobacteraceae bacterium
CCATTAAATGACGCTGCTGAAAATGATAGCAAGGCTTTTAACAATCAGTCAATGGAAACAAAAAAAGAGGTTATACCAATCAAGCCGACTGTAAAATTTGATCAAAAGATTGATGATGCACTGAATAAAGGCTACTTGGGGCTGATACCTGACAAGGATACTAACTTGGTTAAAGATCCGCCTCAGAATAGACAACCCTGGAAGATACAAACCCAGAATACTCAAATTAGTAATACTCAAAATCAGAACCTGGAAGGTCAAACAGCCGCTTCAATCCAAGATGGCCCGGGCAATGGTATTCCGGAAGAATTACAGACAGCGGTGCAGTGGATGGCACAGGAAGAGGTGGAAAACAAATTGGTGGAATTGTTAAGCAGACAGGCAAAACTGCGAGGCGTTGATCTCTCATGAATATTAAACCGATGATCGGTGAATTGGAAGTCCCGGGATTACAGCGCATGGGTGCCGATCAAAAACGACGGATTATCGATATTTCGGTTCCAGGATTGGAAGGCGGTTTAAGTCAGGACCTTGGGGCTGAGTCCATCATAATTGTTGTAGAGGGATCATTGGCAAAAGACGAGGCCAGGGAAGGATTTCTTGAATCTGTCAGAGAAATGTACGATGGGGCTGAACCTGTGGACTTTGTGGCAGATATAGCTACTGCCACAGAAGTATTTCAGGTTTTGATTGAAAGCATCAGCGTTAAGGAAGTTGCAGGGACAGGCAGCTCTTTTCTATATCAATTAAAACTCAGACAATACATACCACCACCTGAACCAACAATGGAAAACGGGTTTGGCGACGGATTTCCAGGTTTAGATGATCTAGGGCCTGATTTGGACCTGGGGCTTGATTTGGATGCTAAGAATTTGTTTGATATGATGGAAATACCTGATTTACTTTCTATTCCTGATTTTGGTGATCCCTCGCCGCCTTTGGAGACAGCCCTGGAAGGTGTTAAGGCAAGTATGGGGGCCTTGGATGCTGTTTCCGGCGCTTTGGGTTCACTTTTTGGGAGTGACAGCTAATGACCAGTTTGCCTGACCAATTGCAAAGCCTGATCTCTTCTTCCGGTATTTCTGAAGATCTTGGTGGTCAAATAGGTTCAATAACCGGCGCAGCCTCCACCCTCAGTAACCTGATTGACAGTCCACCCCAAGAGATTGACAACCTCATTGGCGGTTTGTCAAATATTTCTTTTACAAATATCGGGTTGCCCGATGATTTTATCAGGGGGTTTTCCGGTATATCCGAGGTTATTCCCACAGATTTATCCGGCATCACAGGCGGCCTGGGCAGTGTCTTATCCGGGATAAGTGAGGAATTGGATATTGATGTTTTAAATTCCATTCAAGAATTTATTGGATGCCTTGAAAAGGTATCCATATTGATTGAAATGGATTTTAGTAAATTTGGCCTGGCTTTCAATGGCAGCCAGGCAAGTGCCAGTCCTCCATTAATTTCGGCATCAAGTTCGCCGGCAAGTGCTGGCCCTCAATTAAGTTCGCCATCAAGTTCGGCTGAAGCCCCAAAAAGCGGTGGGGTTGATGCAACAAAAAATGTTTCAGAACTATTGGGTTCTTTTCCAACGCCTTTTAATGCCGAAAATGCCGTTGGATTTTTTTGTGACCTATTAAAAGGCCTGCCCCGCAACAATGCTAAAATGTCCCACATCCCGGTTTATGACGACTTATTTCAATTGTTAAATACAGCCATGGAATTTTCTGAAATGGATTTGCCTGGTTTACAATCCCATATTCAAAACACACTCAGCTCTCTGGAAACAGCCCTGGATAGAGATGGATTAAAACCTTTGCATGACCTGTCTCAATTGGGCCACGACCTCCTGGATAAAATTGATTTTAATCAACTCAATACCCAAAGCTTGCAAGTGGCGGAAGCAATGGAAGTCATTGCTTTAGCGCTGGAAGCAAATGATATCACCGGCATTGATACCTCAATACTTACGGTTAATACCTCCCTGGATATATTATTACCTCAATTGGACTATATTCGCAGTGATGTATTGGAAAATGAACTTGTTAAGATTAATGGATCCTTATCAAAACTATATACCGGCTTGAACCGGTCCATGGGCGGTTTGCAAAGATTATTGAAACCACCCGGCACAGCAGATTCTTTTGTCATTATTGAGGATCTTATTCAAGGGGGAATCAACCAATCCGGGATCAACGATCTAACCCAAGGTGCAGAAAACCTGTTTAACAACATCACCGATATTCTTGCATTGCTGAATGCTTCGGCGGTGAAGGAAGCCCTGGGTGCTGTGACCAATGGTTTAGGCGTTTCTCTGGATGCCTTTGACAGCGCTATGTTGGAGGTTACCACTAATGTGTCCCGGGTTTTCGATGAAGTGGAAAATGCTTTGGATGTGATCGACACAGCCAATTTTCAAGAGAATATAGAGGAGGCATTCCAGGAGATACAAAACACCATTGACTCAGTTATAAATCAATTTTTTACCCCCCTAAGAACTGCTGTAACCTCGGCTGTTGATTTGATAGAATCAGCCGTTGACAGCTTTAATCCTGAACAAATCAAGGCAACCATGGAGGATGTCATTGATCAGATCACGGCTATATTTTCATCCCAGGAAGTCATGGATGCGATTAACCTTATTAAATCCACCATTGAGACGGTGACACAGCAAATACAGGCCGCATCCTTTACCCCAATTGTGGATGGTGTTGTAACGGGTATTGATGGTGTCAAAGAGGTGTTGCAATTGATTCCCTCCTCCTTGTTAAGTGATAGTTTAACCCAGCAAATACAGGCTGCTGTAAATGCCTTGCCAATTGATCTTGAACAGCCGATTAATAGCTTGACATCGGAGCTTTCCCAGCTCATAGAAGAGGGGCCCAAACCACTTATTATAGAAATTCAGGAACCCGTAAACTCTCTGGCCGCACAGCTTAATGAAATTTCTCCTGATAATCTGATCGGAAACGATTTGTTCAAAGAATATAAAAACCTTCTCAAGGATTTGGATGATTTTATACCCAGCACCTTGCTTACCCCTATCCAGAATGCGCTTAGGGATTTGAAAGCAGATATTTCCAGACAAATTGATCTGGATGGATTGTTAAAGCCGTTGGAAGAATTGTACGACGGTATGGCAACCCAGTTAAACCAATTGGACCCCGGTGCGATTATTGAGCCCATAAACCAAACCATTGAAGAGATGACCACGGGCTTTCTTGAAATATTACCCGAAGAATCAATATTTGAGATATTGGACAAGATTATTTCAGGATTGGAAAGCGCCAGGGAATTTGTGGGTGAAATAAAAAGTGTGGTGGACAAATTGACGGGCATGACAATTGAGCTGGCAGAACCGGAAAGCCAGCTGACCCAATGGCTGCAGCCGTTATTGGATCAGGTTGACAGTCTTCCGGAAATACCAGGCATTGATATCACACTCACTGGAATTTCACAAAATATCGATAAATTGAAAAAAGCGGGGCTTATCGCCCAAATCAATGGGGCTGTTACGCCATTACAGACCGCTTTGGATACCATGGACCCCCAAACAATACAAAATAGGCTTTTAGCCGTCCATGTGAGGTTGGATAGATCTATTATTACGCTTTTGCCCCCAAGTTCCCCAAAAACCGCTTTGCTGGCGATTCTGGACAGGTTTAATCCGGTTTCTCCCCAGGTGAGCCAGGTGTTTGGAAGGCTTCAGGAAACTCGAACTAGTTTACAAACAACACTTGGCAACACAGAGAATATGCTGGCTGATTGGGATGATCGTTTTTTTGGGGTTGACAGTTCCTTTATTGCCTTACAATTGGATAGTGTTACACCCCAAACCCTGAAAGATATGATGAAACAGAGCATCCAAGACCATATCATTAAACCTGTAAGCAG
>DAOWDR010000656.1 GCA_030638935.1 Desulfobacteraceae bacterium
CCACATATTCGGGCACAATATTGGTTGCCATACCCCCGGAAATGGTACCCAGGTTACAGGTGGTTATTTCATCAATTCGCCCAAGTTCCAAATTCGAAATAGCCCTGGCGGCCGTATAAATGGCAGAGATCCCTTTTTCCGGGGCTGACCCTGAATGGGCGGCCCGACCATGGACCTTGATATTAATCTTATTGGCGCTTGGGGCTTTGGTGACAATTCCTTCCGTATCTGTAGAATCCAGGATATAGCCGAATTTTGCGTCCATCAGGGACATATCCAGATGTTTGGCCCCCAGAAGTCCGATCTCTTCGCACACGGTAAAAACAATTTCCACGGGGGGACAGGGCAGATTATTTTCTTTTACCACCTCCATCACCTCCAGAATAATGGCCAGGGCGGATTTGTCATCCCCCCCGAGAATGGTGGTTCCATCGCTTCTAAAAATCCCGTCTTCAAATTGAACCTTTACCCCTTTACCGGGCAGCACTGTATCCATGTGACCGGACAAGAATAAGGGAGGGACGTCTATATTGCCTTTAAATTTTGCCACCAAATTTGAGCAGTCTCCGCCCACCTTATCCTTGGCATCGTCAAAACAGACGCTTGCGCCCAATTCCAATAAAATTTTCTCAAGAACTTTTGAAATTACAGCTTCGTGACGTGACTCGGAATCTATCTGTGCAAGCATCTTAAACCGCTCACCCAATCTTTGCGCATTAATCATCTGCATCCTTATTATCTCCCTTTCCTCTTATTGGAAATCATGCTTTTTAATCAAAAAATTATTTATACTAAACTTCCAGCCTTAATTCCATCATTAATTATGAAACCCCGACCGGGTATGGGAGGCGATCTAAAAAAGATGGGAATGGGTGGTAAAGGACCCTCAATACGCTGGTTGTTCCTGCCCAAAAAAAACATGAGCCTTCCTCTTTGGCAGGTGAAATTGATTTGCTCTTATTTCTTTTCTGAAAATATTTCCGCCATCATGCACCGGGCACTACCGCCGCCAACGGATTCAATAATGGTAAGATCCATGGGCAAAATTTTGCCATAAATTTCAAGTTGTTTAATCTGGTCCGAAGAAAACCCCTTAAAGGCGCTCTTGGACATTACAATCAAAGGAGTCCCTCCGGCGGAATTGACCTGGAGGATATTGCCGCAGAAAGAGTTTTCCATCTGATCCATGGAAATCTCAATAATATCAAAAAATGCTTCAAGGGAAGATTTTACCCGTTGCTTTTCCACCTTGTCATGGATACATTCCAGGCAGACCACGGCAAACTTATCCCCAATACTCATCATGACATTTGTGTGATAGATGGGGGTTCCCTTGGAGCTTTTTGTGTTGAACATTATGCCCTGTTCATAGAACCTCAGGCTGATAAAATTGTCAAACTGCTGGTCATCGCACCTATTGGACCTTGCCGCATAGACCACCTCTGCCCTGTGGTCAATGATCATGGAACCCGTGCCCTCCAGAAAATGTGTGGTTTCGTCAAGCTGTCCCACATTAATCACATTTCTGATCTTGTATCCATTTGCCCTTAACAGCTTTTCAACATCTTCGGGTCGCCGCTCATACCGCCTATTCATGGCCGCCATGGGATAGGTGATCAGGGTGCCGTCATGTTCCGTTGAAAACCAATTGTTGGGGAAAATGGCATCCGGAACTTTCCCATAAGAGGTTTCCGGTTTTTCTAAAATCAAAACCGTGACACCTTCTGCCCGCAAAGTGTCCACCATGGCCTGGAACTCGGCATTGGCTTTTTTATTAATTTCTTCCTCGGACAGATTCAGGCGTTTCTGGAACTCATTGTCCAGGCCGGTCTCCTCATTAAACCCAAAATCATAGGGCCTGACCATCAAAATGGTGTCTGTTGTTCTGGAAACATCTAACATAAGCACCTCATATTTTTTTATTGGCCTACCCAAGCCAAACTAAATTTACACCTGAATTGCCCGATTACCATCTTTGGGTCTTTCAAGTCAAGATGTTGCACCTGCCAGGCCAGTACCATCGCATATAAATTTAAAAGATCAGATTTGGCTTAGGTTCTCCCTCCTGTTAAACCCGGTAATCACACCGTGGCATCTGCATGCCGTACTCAAAAGAAAAGGTCCCTTTCCCTCTTTTATTCTTTCTAACAGTGAAAAAAGAGCCCCGGGACTATAACCCCCTACCCCGGGTCCTAACTGACGGCTTTGTATGACCAGGGGAAAAAAATCTTTAAACACCAACTGGGAAATAAGTTTATACATATCCTGTTTTCGCGGCTGCCTAGTGACAGTACAGATATCATGGGGTTCACTGCAATTGGCAGGGCAAATAAAATCGGCATGGCTAACATAAATATCTCCATCTGAACCCCGCATGGGATTGGGCAATTGCCTGTCGATTTCAGAAGAAATGGCCAGGGGATCTAACATCAAAGGCTCAAATTGCCTGCGGCACCATTCCCAGGCCAGGTGAACCGGGAGTGCCGGCACAATCCAGGCGGGCAGATCCCCGGATTTCAGATTGGTATTTAAATAGGCAATACCATCTGCCTGCTCTATAATACAATTCAGATCCCTGGCCTGATCAAGTTTTTCCCTGTCCGGATCCACGAGCACGATTCTTAAGTTATTATGACTGTTTGACAACAACTTTGCCGCACGCAGTCCAAAACGGCCAACACCAATTATCCATACGGTTTCCATGGGAACAAGTATGGGATTATTCAACAATAAATGTCAAGGGGGTCCGGGGATTTAAAACTGATAAATATGTCATTTTTTCCCTAAACCATGCAAATGAAAATTTATTGCCATTATCTTATAAATTATTGTAACAATATAAAAAC
>DAOWDR010000266.1 GCA_030638935.1 Desulfobacteraceae bacterium
AATCCTTTTTTTGCAAAGAATCGGCTGGTAATCATGGGGCGTCCGGGATATGGTAGCTGCAATGACATGGCCTCTGAACCGTCTGGTCTCTGCCAGGAAGCATTATATGGTAATTTCCCTTCTGCAGGGGCCCTTGATATGGGAACGGCCTGCCTTGGGCTTAAGCATAAAACATTTTTCAATAAGATCACACAGCGATACCACGGGAAAAAAATTTTAGATCCAAATACCATTTTGTGTGTAAAACCCGGGAATGATTCCCTTTGGGGGAAAATTACCCTGAAATCAAATAGGAATGAGTCACAATTGCCATGAAAAAGAAGAATGTACCCCAGGACCCTGGGATCATAGAAGATTACGGACATGAGCTTTGCTATGCTGTGGATAAACAAGGAAAATATGATCTTGTTCCAAGTATTGGCTGGGAACCAAAAAATATTGCCAACAAACAGGCTTGGCAAGTTATAGACCAGGAGATTGAAATGGCTCTTGGCGAAATAAACAAAGGCCGTAAAAGCCCCCTATCCTATTATATGGCAAAGCACCAAATGGATGTGGGACTGCTTGCCAATTACATGGGACTATATCGCTGGCAGGTAAAACGACACCTGAAGCCTGCTGTATTCAAACGGTTAAAGGAAAAAACCCTGAAGGCCTATGCAGATCTTTTTGATCTTCCGGTTTCCGAACTTGGATCTGCCCTACCCCATAACAGTCAATCAACAGGTAAATAGGCTTAATGAAACTTGATTTTGTACATACCCAGTCTGCCCATTGTGAATGCGGCGTTACGGCAAACCTGATCAACCATGAATTTAAAAATTCCGGTCAGACCATTTCAGAGGCAATGACCTTTGGCCTCGGCCAGGGGATATTTTTTGGATATCTGCCCTTCATCAAGGTGAACAAACTGCCCCTGACAACCTTTCGTTGTGCTGTGGGTAATATTTTTAAAGGGGTGACCAAATCCCTTGGGGTGTCGGTCAAATGGCAAAAATTTCCCAATGCAGCAAAGGCCATGGATGCCCTTGACCGGGAACTTGAAAAGGGTAATCCCGTGGGATGCAGAACCGGCGGGTATTGGCTGCCCTATTTTCCGCCGTCGCTGCGGTTTCATTTTAATATGCACAATCTTGTTGTCATTGGTAAACAGGGGAACAATTACCTGATCAGCGATCCTGTCTTTCCAGCCATCGTGGAGTGTCCGTCAAAGGATCTTGCTATTGCCCGTTTTGCAAAGGGAGCCTTGGCCCCTAAGGGCAGCATGTATCAAATCACAAAGGTTCCTGATCATCTGCAACTTGAGCAGGCTGTGATTAATAGTATAAAAGGTGCGGCAAAAGCCATGGTAAAAACCCCGATTCCCTTTCTGGGTACACGGGGCATACGCTTTTTAGCAAACCGATTGGAAAACTGGCCCAAAAAATTTGATCATACCACCACCATCCTCCTTCTAGGACAACTGATCCGGATGCAAGAAGAGATAGGCACCGGCGGCGGCGGCTTTCGGTTTATGTATTCAGCCTTTCTCCAGGAGGCAGCCCTCCTTCTTGGTGACGACCGGTTGCTGGGGGTGTCCGAACAATTAACGGCCTCGGGAGATACCTGGCGGCGATTCGCTGTAAAGGCGGCAAAAAATTGCAAAGGCAGAGCAAAACCAGAGGATTCTTTCCAGGCCATGAAAGAAATCTTAAACACCTGTGCCGACATTGAAACCCAAGCCTTTAAGGAGCTTATTGACATTGTCCGTTGATCATCACATACCGGTTCTTGAGGTCATTGGCCTTGGCAAGCGCTATAAAGGCGCCCGGAACCATGCGGTCAATAACCTTGATTTCACCGTGGAAAAAGGAGAAATTTTCGGATTTCTCGGCCCCAATGGCGCAGGTAAAACCACAACGATTTCCATCATGTCTACTCTGATGAAACCCAGCAAGGGACAGGTTAAAATCTGCGGCATCGATATTCAAAAGAAACCGGCTGAGGCCAGAAAATACATTAGCCTGGTGCCGCAGGAAATAGCCCTTTACCATTCGCTTACCGGAAAAGAAAACCTGAAATATTTCGGCGCCATGTATGGCCTTGATAAAAAAACACTAGAACAAAAAATATCCAAGGCATTGGAAACCTTTGATATTAAAGCATATGAAAACCAGCGAATCAGTCGTTGCTCCGGCGGTATCAAACGCCGCTTCAACCTTGCCTGCGGCATCCTTCATGATCCCGCTCTTATTTTTTTGGATGAGCCCACCGTGGGTATGGATGTCCATTCAAGGAACACCTTGCTGGAGCAGATCCAATCCCTAAGCGATATGGGCAGCACCATCGTCTACACCACCCATTATATGGAAGAGGCCCAGAGTATATGTTCCCGGGTATTGATCATGAACAAGGGGATATGCCTTGCCGAAGGATCGCCTGCCGATCTTGTTCAAAAAGAACCTTCCTGCCGCAATCTCGGAGACCTGTTTTTGTCCATCACCGGAAAGCGGCTTGGTGACTGATATGAGAAAATTACTGACCGCATTTCAAAAAGAACTGATTCTGCTGCTGAGGGACCGCACAGGAATTGCACTGTTATTTCTCATGCCGTCTGTGCTGGTGCTGATCATCTGCCTGGTCCAAGAAAAAGTGTTGAATCCAACCACCCGGGTATTGATTCTGGACAATGACAAGGGGGTTATCGGTCAGGTCATATCCAAAGGGGTCTCCAAATCCGAAAACATCAAGGTAATTATGGCCTCTGATTTGGGAATTATCACCGGGGCCGAAGCCAAACAGGCTGTCAACAGGGGCGAGTACCAATTCAGTATTGTTATCCCCCAGGGATGCTCACAATTTTCCATACAAAAAGCCCGGCAATTTATTGCCCTTGCCACGGGCGGGCACACCCTTAACACGCCACCAAAAGAAAATAATCCGGCCAAGGATAGCCAGGTCGGATATGATCCTGGCAAGGGGTCTGAAAAATCCATCACCGTCTATTTTGATCCCTCGGTGCAGGGGGGATTTCGGGCAGCGGTTTTAACTGCGGTATCAAAGGTGCTTTTGTGCATGGAATACCAGATCAAGTTAGACCATGCGCTCTCTCTTCTATCATCAGATCAGAACACTATCGCAGAAAAAACAAAGATAGAGGACAGCTCGCCCTGGTTTGGTATTTCAGAAATATGGGCAACGGAATTTGGCTTTATTACCATGCCCACCTCGGTACAGCAAAATGTTCCAGCCTGGGCCTTGTTCGGGATTTTCTTTATCTGTGTTCCCCTGTCAGGCTCCCTGATCAAAGAACGGGACAATAAAATCCTTGACCGCTTAAATACCATGCCGGTTTCCGGCGGTGTCCTGATGACCGGAAAAATTTTAGCCTACCTTCTTGTCTGCCTGGTTCAATTTTTCATGATTTTTCTCATTGGGAAATTTGTACTGCCCGCAATGGGTCTTCCGGCTTTTTCAATGGGCAATCAACTGCCGGCTGTTACCCTCATTGTCCTGGCTACGGCCATGGCCGCCACAGGTTATGGTATCCTGCTGGGAAGTGTGGCCAGAACCTTTGAACAGGCCATCGTTTTAGGCCCCACATCCATTGTGATTGCAGCTGCCCTTGGGGGGGTCATGGTACCGGTATATCTGATGCCTGAGCCCATGCAGACGATAAGCAATATCTCACCCCTTGCCTGGGCCCTGGATGGATTTTACGATATTTTTCTGCGTGGAAAACAATTTGAGGCAGTTGTACCGAAGGCGGCCTGCCTTTTTGGCTTTTCCGCAATTACCATAGCCATTGCACAGGGTGTGATGAAATTTAAAAAATAAGGAAGATACAAACAGATGCTGGAAAAAGAACTGCTGGATACCATTGTTGATCTCTGTGATATCCGGGAAGATATTCCCGAAAACCTGTCTTTTGAAGCCCCGCTTATCGGGCCGGACTCCATTCTGGGGCTGGATTCTCTGGATGCTGTGGAAATAGTTGTCATGATCCAGGATAAATACGGTATCCGGCTCCAGGGTCAGGATCAGGGCCGCCAGATTCTGTCATCCCTCAGGTCTCTGGCGGATTTTATCCGATCAAAGGAAACAGCAAGTATTTGATACCAGCCATCCTATCCTGATAAAAGGCTTGGCCCTTCTTATGCTAAGCTATCTTGCCAATGGGTGTTTGAGAAGATAAATATTCCCCAAACACCCATCCTTTAAGATCACCGTTAAAAATTGTCTTTTGGTCTAGGTTCTGTACTGCAGAAAACTTTTAGTTTATACCACTGTCAGCAACATGAAGCAGTGGGAGAACCGTCCGCTTTCCGGAATAAAGCAAAGAATTTTCTCACCGGGTGTTAATCTGCCTGATTTGAATAATTCCTCCATAATAATATAGATGGATGCCGACCCTGTGTTGCCGGTATAGGGCAGATTGGTGAACCATTTGTCATAGGGTATCTCGAATCCGATTTCTTCCATGACATCATAAAATTTTGCTCTAAAATAATGGGATGAATAGTGGGGCAGATACCAATCGATATCTGCCGGTGTTATCCCCCGTTTTTTTGCCACCTGTCCAAGGGTTCTTCCCATGGTTTTTACAATCTGGCTTCCAAGAAGTTTGGTGTCCTGTTTTACTGCCAGCAAGTTTTGCTTTGCTGCATCAACACTGGAAATAGCCTCCCTCCATCCGAAAATAGAGCCATCCTCGTTTTGTTTGCCACCAGCATACATACAGGTGGGCAATTCGCCTGCAAAAGAAAGAGAATCAATCCATTCGATTTTTAAGGAAATACCCTCTGCATTGGGGGTATCGGAAACAAATGCCGCACCTGAACCATCAGACAGCATCCAGCGAAGAAAATCCGCATTAAATGCCAGAATCGGCTGATTTTGAATGTCGGCATTGGGGTCAACGGCCGGGGTGAAAAAATTGGCCCGCATGAAAGAAGAGGAAAGTTCAGACCCTGTACTAACGGCATTGGCAGAGGCCCCGCTTGCAACAGACATGTGGGCATATTTTAAAGCAGACATACCGGCCAGGCAAATACCCGCCGTTGACACGGCTTCACACGGGTTCATTCCGAGCTCTCCGAGCACCATCATGGCATGGCCCGGCATGATCAGATCAGGGCTTGTGGTTCCGCAGCAAAGCGCCTGAATTTCATTCAAACTGAATCCATCATGGGGCATCAGCCGCTTAACCGCTTCAGCGGTCAGCTGGGCATTGGTGTGGGTAAATTTACCCGTTGAAGGGTCAATGGCATAGTACCGTTTTTCAATCTTATTATTGGCAAGCATTCTTTCCTTGGTCAAAGAAGGGATATCCTTGATTTTACCAAGCACCGTCTCTATTTGGTCATTGGTAACAGGGGCATTGGGAAGAAAGCTTGCAAGGTCTGTAATATAAGTATTCTGGGTCATTAATTTTTTCCTTTGATTACGGTTGTTTTGCAATTAATTTTGGGTTATATGGCTGTGGAATTTTTTAAAAAGTCCGGCATACAGGGTGTAAAACTCTTCTTTTTTAAGTACTGTCCGCATCACAGCATTGGAAAAGGTATAATAGGCCAGATCAAAAATCTCAATTTCATCTTTCATCTGCCGGTACAATGGGGTTCCGGGGATGGGTGTTAAAATTGAGGGAACAGGCAATTGGATTTCATGGGTATCAATAAAGTCTTCCAGGGCTTTAAAATCAGACCGGCCATAATCCGGTGAGACAATGAAATCACCAATTACCTTAAGTCCGGTTTTCTTTAAGTACCTGAGGGCTTTGATATTTGTTTCGACACTGCTTTTTTTATTAAATTGCTTTAACCGCTGGTTGTCTATTTCTTCAAATCCAATAACAACAGCCGCAAGGCCTGCCTTCTGCCACAAGTCAATTACATCCGGGTGATTGACAACCGTGTCGGCTCTCACATCGGCCACAATGTGTTTTTTCACTCCCGATGCAATGATGGCAGCGGCAAACTGCTTGGCAAAGGTGATATTTCCAAAGGTATTGGCATCAACACAACGGATCAGAGATACGGTATTCAGGCGTTTCATGCAGTCAATGGACGCTTCAATGGAATGGGTCAGGTAGCGATCCCCTGTGAGAGCCGGGATAGAGCAGAACGCACAGGAATGAACGCAGCCAAACGCTGTGACCACAAAACCTGCTTTTCCAATACCGCCCATCACATAGGTATCCCGATAGTCTTCCACAAGGTCATACCGGGGAGGACGTTCGTCTACCAGATCTTTAACGGTATATTGCCTTGGAATCAAGTTAAGGCGGGTGCCGGGGCAGGTTTTTGCTATTCCCGGAATCCTGACCTGATGCCGGGTGTCAATGGCAGTGACAAGATCTCTAAAGCTTTTTTTTGCCAAACCGCAGACAACGTAATCAATGCATTTAACATTAAAATAATCAGGATCGCAGGAGGCATGGTGACCACCTGCTACAATTACCGGCGCATCTTGTTTCATTTCATTTTTTATCTGCTGTGCAATGGAAATGAGGGCATCTGCTTCACAGGTGACCGAAGTAATACCCACAAGATCAGGTGTAAACCGGTTTATGTTTTTCATGAGGGCAGATGCAGATTCAACTTTGAGATCCAGTATGACCACATCATGGTCATAAAGGTTGCCGGCAAGAACTTCAAGGGCCAGGGGTTCACCTTTGAAAATCGCTTTTATGGAGGTGATTCCATATTGCTCTTCGGGAATACTTTTACCCGAATTGGGCGGGTTGATTAATAAAATTTTCATACGCTATCTCTCTTCACCATTAACTGGACATCGTGTCATATGTTTTGTTTGAAATCACTGCTGTCGATACTTTCACAAAGAATGTCAGCAGAACCCCATAGATAGCTTTCCAAGGACGGTAAATCAAGTGTTATTCAGTTACCTAAATTCAGATTTAATAAATGCTATACCGGTATTACATGGGAAGGGGTAAAGATACAAGTGGTATCTTAATGGTGGGAAGAGATCTTTATTTTTTTGGTTTTCTCATATCGGCAAGTTCCGGGTGGCGGTAAGTTTAGTGTTGCATTTGTTACATTCCTTTGTGCCGAGTTTAGATCCTGATTTACATACAGTACCGTGTAGATTGATTGCCATTTTGGTACCCCCTCTTGGTTTGGGTATCCTGAAAGGTGTGTAAATGAGGGCGTTTCTGGAGGGATCTAAACACAAAAAGGTTACATCTGTTAAGACATAACCCTCTGAGATACTTGGTGATCCCACGGGGAATCGAACCCCGGTTTCCGGCGTGAGAGGCCAGCGTCCTAACCGCTAGACGATGGGACCATAAGTAACGGCTGTTAATTATACTGGATGGGAAAAAAAGTCAATAAAAATTCCAGGTTAAGCTGGTTTTTTTTGTCCCTTTTTGTATCCAAAAATCAGGTAAATAAGCCAGCCTACTAGGGGAATCAAGGCGACAAAGTGCCAGAGGACTTTGGTTTTGACTGATCCGAAGTCTTTTTTTATGATATCAATCAGGGCCAGCATAGTCAGGCCCAATGACAGGGCTGCTATGAGCAGAATATATAAAACAATCTTATCCATGAAAGTTTTTGTTCATCCTTCTTTTAATTTGTCAGAGACTTTTAACAGGGTGTCTACATAATAGTTGCTGTGGTTATACCGGAACAGAACCTCATGCTGGCGTTGACGGGGAATGCCTGGTTTCCATCCATGGTGTTTGAGATAATTGGCCACGGATGAGATGGCATCGGCATGGTTGAACAAGTCCACGCGGCCGTCATTGTTGCCATCCTTTGCCAGGGTAAGGGCATTGGAGGGCATGAATTGGGGGATGCCCATGGCACCAGCATAGGAGCCTTTGATTGATTCCGGAGCAATTTGTTCCCTACTCGTATATTTAATCAGGGCTTTGAGCTCTTGATATCCCCATTGGGAACGTTTTTCAACTTTTTTTTCAAATTTTTCCCGGTTGGGTTTTTTCTTGTTCGGGATAGACTGCCAGATACGTTCTTTTAAATTTTTATCGGTCAGGGCAGCCATGGTGGACAGGGTGTTTATGACAGTGCGCTTGCCAAGATAGCCACCCAGTTGGGTTTCCACCAGCAGAATGGCGGTAATGACGGTTTTGTCCACGCCATATGTTTTTTCGGCCCGCTCCAGACTTTCCCTGTGGGTTTCCATATACCCACGGGCTTTTGCAATGGGTTTTAAAGCAATAAACTGGTCATAGTTCAGGCTTGATTCAGAATGAATGAAAAATAAGGATACATCAGAGGGCGTAAAAAATACCTGTTCACTGGAAAAGAGGGTGTTGATTTTTTCCGGGTTGAAGCCATCCTGTATCAGCCGCTGGGACAATTTGGCAAATTCATTTCCATTTTTGCTCTCTTCTGCAATGACATGGGGAAAACTGAAAGCAAAACAAAGCAGTACAATGGAGAAAAATTTCGATATCCGTTTGTATGACAATGGCAAAAATTCCATGATAATGTCCGCTCCCTTGCTGTTTTTCGACCGAATCTTGTAAAATATTGCAAGATGCTAATGGCCCGCATCAATTGTATTTTTTCCCTTATAGCCTATTTTTTTTCTGATTGCATTAAAAAAATACATAACGGCGTGGTCAATGACAGGGGGGACAATGATGGGACAGTTTACTAGCAAGGGTATTGGCGGGGAATTCATAAAAGCGGTCGGTCCCGGTGGGGTTTCCCACCGGGACCGACTGATAATTTCTTAGTTTTAAAAAGGATTAGATGTCATAGTAAAGATAGAATTC
>DAOWDR010000454.1 GCA_030638935.1 Desulfobacteraceae bacterium
AGGGCCTGGGTATAGGGATGTTTCGGGTCTGTAAAAACCGATTCAACCCGGCCGCTCTCCACCACAGTCCCTGCGTACATGACAACCACTTTATCACACAGGTGGGAAATGATACCCAGATCATGGGTGATCATAATCAGGCCGAGATTCCGTTTCCGGGTTGTTTGTTTGAACAATTCGATAATCTGGGCCTGAACCGTAACATCCAGGGCTGTGGTGGGTTCATCTGCGATCAGAAGCCTGGGGTCGGCACAAAGGCCCATGGCTATGACAATCCTCTGTTTTAAACCCCCTGAGAGCTGGTGGGGATATTGATTGAATACTTTTCCGGCATTGGGAATGCCAAGGGAAGTCATCACATCAACTGCTCTTTTCCGGGCATCTGGCTTGGTTATGGTCATATGGAGTTTTAACCCCTCCACAATCTGATCCCCTACTTTGTACACCGGGTCCAGGGATGTCATGGGATTCTGGGATATCAGAGACATCTGGTTTCCCCTTAATTGCTGGTATTCCTTTTCAGACAGCGCAAGCAGATTCTGGCCATTAAAAAAAATATCACCGCCGCAAACCTTGCCGTCCAGAAAGGGAAGCAGTCCCATGATTGCCTGGGCTGTGACGGATTTTCCAGAACCGGTTTCTCCCACAAGCCCTAATATTTCTCCTGCATCAATATTAAAACTGATGCCATTTAAGGGCTCTACAGCTCCGTCCCGGGTTTCAAAAGAGACCTTCAGGTCTTTTACCTTTAAGAGGGTCATTTAAGGGTATCCTCCCTGATGTCCATGATATCCACCAGTGCATCACCAAAAAGATTAAACCCGAAAACCGTTACCATCATGGCAAGACCGGGAAAAACAATCACCCAGGGGGAAATAAACAGGTAGGCGGTTCCATTGCTCATCATGGCTCCCCAGCTGGGCATGGGCGGCTGGGCACCCATACCTAGGAACCCAAGGGTGGCCTCCAGTACAATGGCCTGGCCGATTCCAATGGTAGCAGCAACAATTACCGGTGCAATGGCATTGGGAAAAAGATGCTTGAACAGGATCGTAAAATCGGTTGCTCCCAGTGAACGGGTGGCTTCCACATAGATTTCATTTTTCAGCATGAGAATCTGTCCTCTGATTAACCGGGCATATTGAGCCCAGTAGGTCAGGGCAATGGCAATGATGACACACTCAATTCCGGCCCCCACTACAGCAACCAGAAGAAGGGCCACCAGGATCTCCGGCAATGACCAGGTCAGATCAGTGACAATGGACAGGCATTGATCCAGCCATCCCCCGTAATATCCGGCAAGGGCCCCGAGGATGACGCCGATAAAAACAGACAGGCCAACGGAAACAACGCCAACGTAAACCGATATCCTGGAGCCGTGTAAGATTCGACTGAATACATCCCTTCCAAATTCATCCGTACCCATGAAATGAGCCTTGGACGGCGGGCTGTTCATGATATCCAGGTTCTGCTCTCTGTAGGAATAGGGGGATATAAAATCCGCAGATATTGCAATAAAGATAAGACCGGCAATAATGATAACTCCCAGAATTCCGGCTTTGTTTGATTTTAATTTTTTTACCCGTCTCAGCCACCGGTTGGCAGGTGGTTTGATATTTTCCGGAGTTTGAATATTTTCCATGGTTAATCGCTAAAAACACCCTCCTGTTTCAATTATGTTGATCCCTTACCCTGGGATCTGTGAGCGCATACAGAATGTCGGCCAGGAAAGTGCCCATCATGATTCCCATGGCGAGAATCAGCATGGCCCCCTGGATAACGGGATAATCCCTTCTAAACAGACCCGTGATTAACAGCTGTCCCAGGCCTGGCCGGCCAAAAACGATTTCAACGGTCACGGTTCCCCCCAGGACCCATCCGATTCGTAATCCCAGAATAGTGATGACCGGTATCAATGCATTCCTTAAAATGTGTTTCAGCAAAATTGCTTTTTTCCCAAGTCCCTTGGCATGGAGCATGACGATAAAATCCTTGGATGCCACTTCCAGCATGGATACCCGTGTAACCCGTGCAATGAGTCCGGCACCACCCAGCCCCACTGTGATGGCTGGCAGAACCAGGGACATCAGAGAGCCGGAACCAGATATCGGGAACCAGGTCAACCAGACGGCAAACACAAGGATAAGTATCAACCCCAGCCAGAAGGCAGGGATCGTGACCCCGAACAATGCCACCAGCATGGCCAGATGGTCAAAAATAGTATTTTTTGCTGCCGCAGAAATGATTCCCATGGATACCCCCAGCACAAAGGAAAGCACAATGGCGGTAAGCCCCAGGGTAAGGCTGTAGGGCAGATGGTGAAGCAGCAGTTCTGTAACCGGGCGTTTTTCA
>DAOWDR010000059.1 GCA_030638935.1 Desulfobacteraceae bacterium
GGCTTTGGCGGCACCAATGCAGCCATTGTATTAAAGTTTAACCCAGATAATGAATCAGATAATGAACCCAATAATTGATCGGATAATTAAGTCCCATGGTTTTATATAATTTTTATACCCATACATTACAGAACAAAGCAGCCACTGCTCTTTTTATTTTTCTGATGAACCTGGTCATCCTCCCCTGGCTTTTGCTCTGGACCATACTTGGGATCGGTCTGTTTCCCCTTGCCTTTTTGTTCATGAAATTTGTACTGGGCTGGTCCACCCAATATCTGACCCGAAAATGCATCTGGATTTACGGAAGGGTCTGGCAGTTCCTGACCGGGTTCTTTGTAATATTTGATCCCCTCCGATTTGATCCAAACACCTTTCCCGAATCCGGGATCATTGTGGTGAACCATAGGTCCTTTTTCGATACCTATTGCATGAACATGCTGCCGGTCAGTGATGTCTGCTTTGCTGTTCGGGACTGGCCCTTTAAAATCCCCATTTACAATTTGTTCATGAACCTTTCCGGCTACCTGAACATTGAAAAATTTTCCTGGGAAAAATCCGTGGCTGTCTCAAGGGCAACCCTTGAAAATAAGGGGTTTGTCCTTTTTTTCCCAGAAGGCCACAGAAGCAAAACAAAGGAGATGACCAACTTTTATTCAGGGGCCTTTAAACTGGCAGTCCAAACCAATACCCCGGTGATACCGGTCTGCCTGACAGGCACCCAGGATCTGCTGCCCAAAGGAAGATTTTATCTGACCCCGGCAAAAATAAAAATGAAAGTTTTAAACCCTGTTTTTCCGGATCAATTCCAGGGAGGAATGAAACACCAGACGCTGAAAAAAGTAATCAAACAGCAAATGGATGAACACCTAACCCAGATGGATGGCCTGTAAAAATATCCCATGAAAAAGCCCTATTTTAAAAGAAATCCCAAAGATCCCGCCCCTCTTAAGGGAAGCGTCATGCGATGCATCCGGTTTGAAGAGGTGGATATGCTCACCATTGCCTGGCACGGACATTATACCAGTTATTTTGAAGATGCCAGGGTTCACCTGGGACAACGCTATGGCCTTGGGTATATGGATCTCTATGGCCAGGGTATTCTCGCCCCCATCAAAACAGCCCATGTGGATTTTATCAGGCCCCTGAAATTTATGGATGAGATTACCATAGAGGGGATTCTCCATTATTCTGAAGCCTCCAGGATCAACAGCGAGTATATCATCAAAAATCCTGAAGGAAAAATTGCCGCAACCGGGTTTACCGTGCAGATGATGCTGAACACGGATTATGAACTATATTTGACCCAACCCGACTTTTATAAAACTTTTTGTGACCAGTGGAAGGCAGGCAACCTCCAATGACAAAGGTTTATATTGCCGGGGCCGAGACTATCACGCCTCTGGGAGATGATCTTGACACCCTTTATAAAGGGCTTATCCAGGGAAAATCAGGCCTGACTGATATGTCCGGCCTGACTGATCAATCCGGTTTATCTGATCTCCCTGATCCCCTGTCCCCCCCCCGGTTTGACACAGGTACCTACACAAGCTCCTGGGCCGGCCTGATTCCAAATCTGGTCCCAAATTTGATCCCAAACCAGATCCTAAATCGGGAACCAAAAGACCCGGGCCCGGCTCCCCTGATATTTACCCTGGCAGACCGATTGCTCAGCAGACTGGGACCCATTGACCCAAACACCTGTCTTATCACGGCTTCCACAAAGGCGGGGATTGACCTTTTACCCAGATTTACAAAAAACCCGGCCCTTCTGCCAAAGGGCCTTCTGGTTTCAAGCATTCCTGGGTATATATCCCAAAAACTTGGCCTTGCCCGGCCCGGGTTCAACATCAGCGCAGCCTGCGCATCCTCGACCATTGCCCTGGCCAAAGGGGCTGCCATGATCAAAAGCGGCCGGGAAGAGGCCGTGCTCATCTGTGCCATGGATGTGGTAAGCGAATTTGTTTTTTCCGGATTTTCAGCCCTTGGGGCCATGTCCCCGGCTCCTGCCGCTCCCTTTGATAGGAACCGGAAAGGCCTGACCCTGGGTGAAGGGGCAGCAGGGGTGCTGCTGGTGAACGAAAAAAGACTTAGGTCTCTCAAAAAGTCGGGTGGAAGGACAGCCCTTGCAGAAATATCCGGCTGGGGGGTGGCAAACGATGCCAGCCATCTAACCGCACCGGCCAGGGATGGGGCCGGCTTGAAGCAGGCCATTACAGCGGCCTGCCAAAAAGCGAAGATTTCATGCCGGGATATCCGGGCCGTGAACACCCATGGCACCGGCACCCTGTACAACGATGAAATGGAGCTGACAGTCCTAAAGGCTTTATTGGACCCTACCATCATGGCCAATTCCATAAAAGGCGCCATTGGCCACACCTTAGGAGCTGCCGGCGCCATTGAAGCCGCCCTTTGTGTGAAATTACTTGAAAAGAGAATTTTACCCGGCACCCCGGGCTTTCTGAAACCTGCACCCCAGGCCCGGGGAATTATCAGCTCCCATGCCCGGCCTTTTGCAAAAGGTCAGGTCCTGACTACCAGCTCAGGGTTTGGCGGTATTAATGCCGCCCTCATCATCCAGGAGGTTGCCCCATGGGTCACGCAATAATAACCGGCATGGGCTGGGTGTCCAAATCATCCTGGGGCTATCCCGGTCATCTCATTTATTCAAAAAACTCCCATTGTCTGCCAAAAATACCGGGAAAAGAAATATTGAGCCGGACCCATAAAGCCTATGGCCGCATGGATGATTTTTCCAAAATCGGATTTGCCGCCATCACCTTTGCCCTGGCAGATGCCGGTATTCCCCAGTCAGACCACAAACTGGCAGACCACAAATTGGCAGAGCCCAAACTGGCAGAACCCAAAAAAAATATCTGCATAATCGCATCCTCGGTCCTAGGATGCCTTGAAACAGACATCCATTACCAGGCCACCCTTTCCCGTAAAAAAGGGATACTACCCAGTCCGGCTATCTTTGCCTATACACTGCCCTCCTCTTTTCTGGGTGAGGCATCCATCTACCACGGGTTGACAGGAGAGAGCTTCATGATTGAAGAAGAGCTATTCAATGGGCTCCGGGGATTGTCCCTGGGCCTGGACCTTCTGGAAGACGGCGGGTGTGACACCCTGGTCTGCGGCCTTTGCAATTCAGATCTTTATTCGGATATTAAAATGGCAGAACCGGCCATGGAAGGTCCAGCCCCGGAACCCGGGGCACTCTTCTTTGTCCTTGAAAAACAAGCATCTCAATCTTGCTACGGGCCATGCTACGGCACCATCACAGAAGACAGAGCCCAGAATATTTTTTCCCATGAAGGTAAAAAAATTACCAGCCTGACAGATCTTGGCAAAGATATATTGGCCTATACCCAAAAAACAAATACAAAAACTACTCAAGGAAAAAAAATATGAAACTGCAATTGGTATATCCTTCCTGGCCTAAATTGGAAAAACAGACTGAATTTCACCTTCCGCCCCATGGGCCGGTCGTCTTTGCAGCCACAGTTCCCGATGAGATTGAGATTAATTTTGTGGATGAAAATGTCCAGGAATTTAAAATTGATGAAACAGCCGACATAATCGGGCTGTCCGTGCTGCTCACCTGCCAGCTTCCCCGGGCATTTGAGATTGCCGATCAATACAGGGAAATAGGAATCCCTGTGCTATTTGGCGGCATTGCCGTCATGCTCCACTCCCAGGAGGTTATGGAGCATGCAGATTCGGTCTTCTTGGGTGAAGCAGAAGGCCGCATGGAACAGGTATTTGAAGATTTAAGATGCAATAAACTGCAAAAAGTCTATGACTATATGAATAATTTTCCTGAAATAGAACTGGTAAAAACCGCCAGACGGGAAATTCTGGGAAGGGATCTCTACAACTACAGGGGTACCCAAATGCTGGATCTTGTCCACGCATCCAGGGGATGCAGGTTCAATTGTTTTCCCTGTTGCAACGGCTTCCTCGGGGGGCGGCAATTTCGGCCCCGGCCGGTAAAAACCGTTATTAAAGAGATGGAAGCCATTCCCAACAACAGACTTTTCATCGTGGATAACTCCCTTGCCCATGACAAGGAATGGCTCATTGAACTCTTTACTGCCATGAAGCCTTTGAAGAAAAAATGGGTTTCCCACCCCTTGATGGATGATGACAAAGTTTTGAAACTGGCTGCTGATGCAGGATGCTGGTATGTGTACCAGGCGGTTTTTGACACCTCGGAGGTCATAAAAAACCGGATTCAGCGTCTCCACGACCACGGAATCGGTGTGGAAGGAACCATCCTCCTTGGCACGGATGACCACGATGAAACCTATATCAAAAACCTGGTGGAATTTTTAACCCAAATCAAATTGGACATGGCTGAATTCACCATTTTAACCCCCTTTCCCAAGTCTCCCATACGGAAAAAGTTTGAAAAAGAGGGCAGAATTCTCAGCAACAAATGGCTGGACTATACCTGTGGCAAGGCCGTGTTCCAACCCAAGCACCTGTCCTGTGAAAAATTAGAGGAGCTTTACAACTGGGCATGGGACTCCTTTTATGGAGACAGCGGCCTTCAGACCAAAATGGGAGAACTGTTTTTCAAAGTCATTAAACAAGAAATCCTTGACGGGACCTATCGGCGATACAATCCAAGAAAAAAAAGATCCTTTAGGAAAAAGGCTATTCAATGAGCAGAGTACTGTTAATTTCCGCCAACACCTGTGTAAGTCCCATGCCGGTATATCCCCTGGGCATGGCCCTTATTGCCACAGCCTTAAAAAAAAACGGCCATGAAACCAGGCAATTTGACCTGCTCTGTAACCAGCTCTGTGACAGGGAAAACAGCAAAAAAAATGATTCCCTTACCCAGATATTGCTGGAATTTAAACCCGATTTTGTGGGGATCTCTGTAAGAAATATTGACAATGTGGATTCTTTGGCTACAAAAAAGAATTGGTATCTGGCCCCTTTAAAGGACCTGGTATCACAAATCAAGGAGGCCTGTGGTGCGCCGGTGATTATCGGTGGACCGGCTTTTTCCATCATGCCTGAAAACATCCTTGAATTGTCCAATGCGGATTTCGGGGTGGTGGGAGAGGGGGAAATCACATTTAACCGCCTCATTGACGACCTTCTTAAAAAAAAGAATCCCCCCAGGATTATCCGTCCAGACAAAAAACTAATGGAAGCGCCTGATTTTTTATCCCCCCTCTATGAAAGGCCTCTTCTGGACTATTATGTAGACAAAAGCGGCATGGTCAACTATCAGACCAAAAGGGGATGCCCCTATGGGTGCAACTATTGTTCATACCCCTTGATCGAAGGCAAAAAGTTCAGAAAACAGGACCCTGAATTTGTGGTGGAAAACCTGATCCGCCTGAAAAAGCAATTCAATGTGAACACTCTGTTTTTCACAGATTCGGTGTTTAACGACCCCCAGGGGGATTATCTTAAAATTGCCGAACTCATGGTACAAAAAAACTGCAACATGAAGTGGGCTGCCTATTTCAGACCCAGGAAAACCTCAAGATCGGAATTGGAACTATTAAAGGCCTCAGGACTCTATGCCATGGAAGTGGGATCCGATGCCGCCTGTGACATCACCCTAAAAGGGATTAACAAAAATTTTCTATTTGAAGATGTCCTGGCTTTTAACGAGGCCTGTTCCAAGGCCGCCATTCCCTGTGCCCATTTTTTCATGTTTGGCGGTCCCGGAGAAACCCCTGCAACCATCGTTCAAAGCTTGAAAAATATTGAACAACTCAAAAAAAGCGTGGTCTTTGTCTTTTCCGGCATCCGGATTCTTCCCCGGACAGGTATCGCAGACATTGCAAAAGAGCAAGGGATACTGGACAAAAACGACCCCCTGTTAAAACCCCGGTATTATGTTTCCCCCTTGGTTGACAAAAAAAAAATGGATGCAAATATTACAGCCGCCTTTCACAAACAAAAAGGCCGGTTTTTCCCGCCGGAAAAAGGAGAGATGCGAATGAAGGCATTGCAGGTTTTTGGCTTTAAGGGACTATTATGGGATATGATTCTCAATACCAGCCCAAGGCGCAAAAAAAAAAGCAGGCTAAGATGACTCCCCATAAAATCCTGCTGGTTCACCCCCTGGGCTA
>DAOWDR010000413.1 GCA_030638935.1 Desulfobacteraceae bacterium
CTTTCATCTCCATGGGATTGTCCGGGGGCCCATTGCCCAGGAAGCGTTTGAAGAGGTTGAAAAATTTCTCAACACCCTTTACCCGATTTAATCAGGTGGTTTGATTATGTGGCTTGATCCGGGGGTCAGTTCTAAAACCGATACAGTGGCCAGCCCCGTTTTTTGGCAAAGGCTGCCAGTTTTTTTGTGGGATTAATGGCAACGGGATGCCCAACACTTTCAAGAAATGGAATATCTGAGTGATGATCGGTGTATGCATGGGATTGTTCAAGGTCAACATCCATTTCCCCGGCAAATTCCAGGACAATAGACCGTTTCTCTTCCTGGGCGCAGATTTTCCCTAAAACCTTTCCGGTACATTCTCCGTTTTGCCCGAACTCAATGCGGGTGCAAAAAATTTTGTCGGGCTCTATCTGTTTCTCAAAGGGAATCAGAATATGGTGGGTGGTGGCAGAGACCAGGACAATGAGATCGCCCTTTTTTCTGTGGCCATGGATCAATGCCAGGGACCGGGGGATAAGTTTTTTTTCAATCACCTGGCTGAACAGATCATTTGCCATCTTTTCCAGCCATTGACGGGTTCTGCCCCTATAGGTTTTTATATAGACTTTATTTTGGTAACTAAGAGAGATCCATCCCATCCGGTTCAATTGCAGGGCAAAAAGGGTGAGCAGGATCTTTCCCAGATATCCCAAAGACAGATTCTCTTTTTTGAGGATAAATTTGGCTTCCAATGCCTGACTGTCCTTATAAATCAGGGTACCGTCCACATCAAAAAAAGCAGCAATCTTTTTTTTCTTCAACCCCGGCTCTCCTTCCCATTTTTTATTGACCAATTGCTTTGACCGGTCAGTTTTTTTAATTGACAGGGTTCTGCCCTTAAAATATAATTGCCATATTCCCAAGCACCATTAATAAATTTTAACCTTATTAAAAGAGCTAAACAAAGAACCATTCTTTCCATGAAAAAAGAATTAAAAAAAGATCAAATTATCGGAGCTGCCGGCATTGTTTTTTCCCAAAAAGGGTTTCACCAGGCCAAAATGGATGAAATTGCCGTCGTGGCCAAGGTTGCCAAAGGCACCCTGTATTATAATTTTTCCAGTAAGTCAAAACTCTTCGCTGCCACGGTCACCCAGGGTCTTAACAAGATAATGGCCCAAATCAAAGAAGAACTTGAATCTGATCTACCCTTTATGGCCCATCTAAAAGGGCTTATTTCCTCCATTGTCCGCCTCTATATCTCCCATGGCGAAGTTACCCGGATCTACGCCAATGAAATGTCCAGCGGCATTGATGAGCAGGTGCTTGTGGAAATCAAAGGGGTTAGAAAAGAATTTATCAACTTTATTGAAGATATCCTGAAAACCGGAGAAGAAAAAGGCTATCTCAGGCCCCTGCCCCACCATCTGTCTGCCCTGGCCGCAGTAGGCATGATTGATACCCTGTGCGGAAATCATCTGGATGACCCTGATAGGGACAGGGTTGATCTTATCATTGAAACGGTTTTTACCATCCTTTCCATAGGACTTGTGGCAGAAAAAAATCCCACTGATTCGCAAATTAAGTGATCCCAGGACCTCCCTGGTTAGCTTTGTCTTTGGGGCAATTTGCCCGGGACAAAACTGAGTGGGATCCCTGGCAGATGGCCTTCCACCAGTCATCCACTCTTTGTTCAGACCCACCGTCAGGGGTTGTGATGAGTGGATACCCCACCACCTGGGCATCCAGCAATTCCAAGGTTTTCCCCAGCCTGAAAAGACAGGTTTTAGCGCCGGTGGTACCAATGTCATAGGTGAGCAGACGGATGGACTCTTTCATTATACCCCTTTTATATTCAGTATTTCCTCTCCACACATATACTGACCGGTCAGTTTAGTCAACCCTCAAAAAAAAGCTGCTCCCCAACCCATCTCCACCAGGCCAAGGGTGGTGTCAGTTCTCCATGCACCAACCTTTTTTGGGTTAAACAATTTTTAATGTTTTTCAATTGGCAGGCTGATTGTGAAAGTTGTGCCCTTTCCCGGCTCTGATTCACACTCTATTTTACCTTTATGCTTATCTGCAATAACGGCAAAGGAAATGGCAAGTCCCTGGCCCGTCCCTTTGCCTATCTCCTTTGTTGTGAAAAAAGGATCAAATATCCGGTGCTGATTTTCTTTTGAAATACCTATTCCAGTATCTTTAATAATTATCTGGACCCAATTGTCCTTCTTTTGGGTTTTTATATGAATCAGCCCTTTGTTTTCCCCAGTTCCCGGTGCATCTTCAATGGCCTGACCTGCATTGATAATCATATTTAAAAACACCTGATTTACTTCCCCGGGGATACAGGACACCATTGGCAGAGATTCATCAAACTCACAGGTCATTTTTGAAACATATTTCCATTCATTTCGTGTAATGGCAATGGTGTTTTCAAGGGCACGGTTAATATCTGCCGGCTCCTCTTCTCCTCCCGGGTGTGAAAATTCCTTCATTGACAGGACAATTTTGGACACCCGGTCCGCTCCGTCAATGGACTGCTGTATGGCCAATGGAATTTCTTCCTCGTTATATTCCAGGTCTGCATCATTC
>DAOWDR010000079.1 GCA_030638935.1 Desulfobacteraceae bacterium
GGAAGAACTGGTAAATGTTACGGCATCAATCTCTTTGTCTGTGAGCATGGAAAGAAGGGTTTCTTTGCCTTCATCGCTTAGGATAGTTTCATAGGCGGTTACCTCATCTACAACTGCTCCCATTTTGGCCAGCTCTTCGGGCAAAATAGTTCTGGCCACCTTTGCCCTGGGTAAAAGGACCTTTTTGCCTTGCATATCAATGTTTGAAAAGGCCTCCACCACTGATTCAGCCCTGTATGTTTGGGGCAGGATATCACTGATGATGCCGTATTCTGCAAGGCGTTCCTTGGTAACAGGTCCGATGCAGGCAAATTTCAAATGGCCCAGGACCCTGACATCTTTGCCCATGTCAAAGAGGGTGTCAAAGAAAAATTTAACACTGTTGACACTGGTAAATATCAGCCAGTCATAATTTTCCAACCGATTAGCGGCTGTTTTGAGGGGGGCGGTATCCTTGGCCGGGATTATCCGGATGGTTGGGATTTCGAGACATTGGGCACCCATACGTGTCAGTTTGTCGACCAGACCGCTGGCCTGGGCCCGGGCCCGGGTGATGACAATCCGTTTGCCGAACAATGGTTTTTTGTCAAACCAGGCAAGTTCCTTCCGAAGGTTAACCACATGGCCCACGACAATAATGGCAGGGGATTTGAGCTTTGCTGTCTTTACCTCTTCCACAATGGTCTCAAGGGTGCCGGTGACGGTCTGCTGCCGGCTGGTGGTTCCCCACCGGACAAGGGCCACGGGGGTATCAGGTGCTTTGCCGTTTGCCACAAGGTTTTTTACAATATTTTCAAGGTTTTTAACTCCCATGAGAAAGACAAGGGTGGCATTGGATTTGGCAAATACATCCCATTGCATACTAGAGTCTTTTTTATTTGGGTTTTCATGGCCGGTGATAAAGGAGACAAAGGAGGTATGATCCCTGTGGGTTATTGGGATTCCAGCGTAGGCAGGGGCAGAAATGGCCGAGGTGACTCCCGGGATCACTTCATATTGGACCCCGTGTTCCAAAAGAAGCTGTGCTTCTTCTCCCCCCCGTCCGAAGACAAAGGGGTCCCCGCCCTTGAGCCTGGCCACGGATAGTCCTTTTTTTGCCTTGTCCCTCAGGAGTAAATTAATTTTATCCTGGGTCAGGGTATGATCCCCGCCTTTTTTCCCCACATAAATAATCTCGGCATCTTTTCTTGCATATTCAAGAAGGAAGGGGGATGCCAGATAGTCGTAGACCACCACATCAGCCGATTCAATGCATTCTTTTGCTTTGATGGTTAAAAGACCCGGGTCACCGGGACCAGCGCCAATCAGATAGACCATGCCCGTTTTATCAGTCATTTGAGTTTAAACTCTCCAAAATTTGTTTTCCGCCATTTTCAAGCAATAGATTTGCAAGCTTTCGACCCTGGTCTTCAATGGTATTCACAGGGGAGGTGATTGTTTCTTTAATCACTTCCTGACCGTCTTCCGAGGCAACCAAGGCCGTCATTATCACCTGGTCTTCCTTGATTTCTCCATAACAGGCCACAGGAATATGGCAGGACCCTTCGATCTGTTTCAGGAAGGCCCGTTCCCCAGTGACGCAGATCCGGGTTGGTCCATGGTCAAGCTTCTCCATAACCAGTGCAATGTTTTCATCATTTTCCCGGGTTTCAATGCAAAGAGCGCCCTGGCCCACTGCCGGAACCATGAGATTTTCATCCAGGTATTGGGTGATTTCATCTTCCTGTCCCAGGCGCCGGAGTCCTGCAGCTGCCAGCACAATGGCATCGTATTGGCCTGATTTCAGCTTTTTAAGCCTGGTATCCAGATTGCCCCGGATGGAAAGGATTTCAAGGTCTGGGCGGGCAGCTTTAAGCTGGGATCCCCGTCGAAGACTGGAGGTGCCTATTCTGGCATTAACAGGGTAATCGGCCAGCAGTTTGTTATCCCTTGAGATCATGGCATCAAAGGGGTTTTCCCTTTCTGGTATGGCGCCTATGATAAGTCCTTCCGGTAATTCCCCGGGCATATCTTTCATGCTGTGGACGGCAAGGTCGATATCATTGTTCAAAAGGGCATTTTCAATTTCTTTGACAAAAAGGCCCTTCCCTCCCACCATGGACAAGGGGCGGTCCGTGATCCTGTCTCCTTTGGTGGAGATGGTGATAATTTCAACCTCAAGTTCAGGAAAAAGTTTTTCAATACTGGATTTTATATGATTGGCCTGCCACAGGGCAAGTTGACTTCCCCTTGTGCCGATACGTATGTTTTTTTTCATGGATTATCCAATACCACATGAACTGCAGTTGGTGGAGGTGCAACTGCCACAACCCGAGGAACCAGCCGAAGTAGTGACCTGGGGGGCCCCACCGGCATCTGTGGATTTGGACACAAATCCACAGGTGGACATGAGTCGGGAAAGGTCCTGGCTGTCACAGCCGGGGCACTGGGGCTTAAAACTTCCCATGACAAGGGTTTCAAAATTTTTTTTGCAGGCATTGCATTTATATTCGTAGATTGGCATTTTTTTATAACCTCATACTCTTTAAATTTTAATAAGCAAACTAATATAATGGTTTAATTGGATATTTTCAAGTCAGGAAGGAGTTATTTTAGATTATTTTACCGACTTTTTTTACAGTGCTTCAATGACGCCTGCGGCAATAAGGGGGATTAGGATTTCATGGTGGCCCACAATGGCATAGCCCTTTCCCTTGCCAAGGGTAGGCCGGTTGACCACATTGGTCATGGGTCGGTAGTGGCGGATAAAATCAAGGTTAACCGTTGTAAACTCATCCAGGTTATGGCCGATATTTCGGACAAGGGTGACAGCTTTTAAAAAGACTTCCGGCATGATCACAGCAGACCCTGCATTGATGAATACCCCTTTTTCAAGGGCTGAAATTTGGGTGGCAAATAATCTGAAATCCCTAAGGGAGGCATTGCCACAGGCTCCTGCATTAAAGTCGGGGTGCATGTGGATGATATCCGTACCAATGGCAACATGCACCGTGACGGGAATATTAAGCTTGGCACCTGTTGCATTCAGGCTTAGATTTTTATGGGGCAGGTTTTCGGCCAGGATCATTTCACCCACGGCCCGGCCAAGCCCGATGGATTGTTTGTCAGCCATTTCAATGGCCTGGTTTAGTAAATCAGAGGTCTCCTTTGCCATGCCGAAACTGCCGTCTTGCAGGCTTGCGGCCACATCTTCCGAGGTCCTGCCGGTCATGGCAACCTCCAGATCATGGATGATGCCTGACCCGTTCATGGAAATCATGGTCAGTACTTTTTTTTGCATCAGATCAATTATTACAGGATTCATACCGGTCTTGATTACATGGCCGCCCATGGCAAAACAGACCTGTTTCTTGTTTTTGGCAGCCTGGGCAATGGCCTGGATGACGGACCGCATATCATTGCCTGCCAGGATGGCGGGCAATGAGGCTATAAAATCTGATAATTGGCCGCCTTTTTTCCAGGGCGATGCAAAATCATCTTTGCTTACCAGACTTTTTCTATCCTTGATGGAATAGGTGGTAAGCCGGCTGAAATCAAGGGAGGTGTTATCCATTATAAAAAAGCCTTTCTGTTAAATCACATAAAATATGGGCCAAAAGGATATGAACCTCCTGGATTCTAGCGGTGGTCTTTGAGTCCACGCAAAAGGGAATATCGCAGATCTCTTTTAATTTACCCTTGTTTCCGGAAAATCCAATCACCGTAAGCCCCATTTTTTTTGCCCTAAGAGCCGCTTTGATTACATTGGGAGAGTTTCCGCTGGTGGTAATCCCAAGGGCAATGTCCCCTTTTTTGCCCAGGGCCTGGACCTGCTTTGAAAAAATATCCTCAAAGGAATAGTCATTGCCTATGCTGGTGATGATGGAGGTATCACAGGTCAGGGCAATTGCGGCAAGGGGATCTCTTTCCATTTGAAATCGGTTTACAAATTCAGCGGCAATGTGCTGGCAATCGGCAGCACTTCCTCCGTTGCCAAACAAGAGGATTTTTCTGTTATTTTTCAGAGCGGCTACAAGGGTATTGGCACATGATTCAATGGCCTGGACATTTGTCTTAAAAAATAGCTGTTTAGCCTCTATGCTCTCTTCAACAGATTGTTGAATGATCTCTTTCATGGGATTGTTTTCCCTTTGATTATGCTGATTTAATGGTGTTGTCCCGGGCTTCTGCCTCTTCCTGTTCCCAGATCCCCTGGATCTGTTTCAGGCGGTTTCGAAACAAAGGGCTGTCCGGTTCCAGTGCCACACTTTTTTTGGCAAAGGTCAGGGCAATTTTCAGATTTTTTTTCTGGAGTGCCATGGAAAGGGCATAGCCGGACAGAGAAATGGCATCCGAGGGATTAAGTTTAACTGCCCTGTTAAATTCAGCCCCTGCCTTTTTAGGGGATTTTGTATCCAGTTTATCCAGAAAAATTTCTCCTTTCATCCTGAATGCCATGCCGGCTTTTGGATTCAGCCTGGCTGCCTCTTCAAGATGGGGCAGGGCTCTGTTCCATTTTTCCTGCTTAAACAGAAGGTGTCCTAAAAGGAGCTCAATTTCAAATACATTCTGATCAATGCCATGGGCTTTTTTAAGGTAGAGAATGGCCCGGTCTTCGTCTTTATTTATCCTATGGATCAGGCCTATATTATAAATAACCATCACCTCTGCCGGGTTTATGGCAATGGCCTTTTCAAACTCTTTTTTGGCATTTTCAATTTCACCAATTACCCCGTAGCAAACCCCGAGGCTGTTGATGAGGTTAATGTTTTTGGCCTCGATTTCAAGGCCTTTTTTATATTCTTGGATGGCCCTGTTATAATGGCTGAGCTGGTAAAGCCTGTCACCGCTGATATTCAGGGAGACGGCATCAAAATAAATCATGTGATTGGTACCGAAAAATGCGGCATGGTCAATGGCTTTGAGGGCATTACCCAGAATGTCGGCTCTTTTAAAATTATGGAAGGGAAATGTGGCTACCCCCATCAAAATATCGGCTTTTAGGGCAGCTGATATTTTTTCCTTTAACAGGGAGATAAGGCGGGTACCATTTTCTTCTTTAACATAATCCCAGAATACCAGGGCAAAGGCTGTATCATCCAGGCTTTCCCAGATTCCCCTTTCCTTATCCAGGACCGAATGAAAACAGGATTCAAAAATATCCTTTGCCCTTTCCTTTGTTTTTTTAGCTGCGCTTTCTGATAACTGAACCACGGCACAGACAAAGTCATCC
>DAOWDR010000658.1 GCA_030638935.1 Desulfobacteraceae bacterium
ACCTATTGGACGCTTGTCGCCCTTATGGTAAATTGTAAAAACAACAAATTCTTTCGTATGTCTGTCTGGAGAGGGCTCGAACCCTTTTTTTACATCTTCAATAGTAACAGGCCACATATTTCGAGCGTAACGACGAACTTTTGGATCATTTTGCCACTTGCATGATAATTGCACCCATTTAGAATTGCCCGCGACTAAATCAATAGTTTCCCCCTCAATGAAAGGGAAAACCTCTATCACCTGCCAACGGTCTGCAACCAGTGTGAGAACGCATATTGTATGAATGTCTGCCCCACAAAGGCAATTCAAAGAACCGACCAGGGCATAGTCTGCATAGATCAGGATCGCTGCATTGGCTGCGGACTCTGCGCCCAATACTGTCCCATTGGGATGGTCTTTATAAATCCTGAAAATCAAAAAGCATATAAATGCGAGTTGTGCCAGGGGAAGCCATTGTGCGTTGAAGCATGCCCCACGGGAGCTCTTGAACTAGCTCATGGAGGAAAAATTGATGACTGAAGCTTACACAAACAAATTGCTGATGATTGATTTATCCCATGAATCCTTTGAAATCATTCCAATCCCTGACGTTCTGAAACAAGAGTATCTCGGCGGTAAGGGGTTTGGAGCAAAGCTTCTCATCGACAAGGTTCCCCCTGGCACCGACCCACTGGGTCCTGACAATTTACTCATGTTTATGACTGGCCCTCTAACCGGAACCATGGCCCCAGCCATGAGGGGATGCGTGGTCACAAAATCCCCTTTGACCGGTATTTTTCTGGATTCCTATTTTGGGGGCAGTTTTTCTCCGGAAATCAAGTATGCAGGCTATGACGGCATTATTATTAAAGGGGCCGCCAAAAAACCTGTCTTTATATGGATCGATGACGACCAAGTGGAAATCCGGGATGCCCGGAGCATTTGGGGAACAGATGCCCTTGAGTCCAACCGCCTGATCAAACAGGAACTTGGGGATGAGAGCATCAAAATCGCCGGCATTGGCCAGGCAGGTGAGAACCAGGTGCGCTATGCTTTGATCGCCTGTGAATACAATCGTCAGGCAGGTCGGGGCGGCGCCGGCGCCGTCATGGGTTCCAAAAACCTGAAAGCCGTTGCCGTCAGAGGGACAAACCCTGTAAAAGTCCATGATCCTGATGGATTTGCCAGGGCCTGTGAAAAGGCATTCAGGGAACTTGAAGTAAGCCCGGATGTGGAGGCCTTCCGCCAGGCAGGCACAGCCTCATCTGTTGAGTTTGCCAATGAAACCGGCCTCTTGCCCCATAAAAACTATCAAACCGGTACCTTTTCAAAGGCATCCAATCTGGCAGACAAGGGCCAGTCCAAACATTTATGGCTGGGAAGCAATGCCTGCATGGGCTGCCCCATTCGGTGCAGCAAAATAGGGGCAATTAGAACCGGCAAGTACAAAGGGATTGTCACGGATATTGTGGAGTATGAATCTGCCGGCCTCATGGGATCCAACCTGGATATTTCCGATATAAGAGCGGTTGCCCACCTGGTCAAACTCTGCGATTGCTACGGCATGGACTCAATGTCCACGGGCGCTGTGATCGGATTTGCCATGGAAGCCTGTGAAAAAGGGATGATTGTGTCGCCTGAAGGCATTGACCTGAAATTTGGCAGTGTAGAAGCTGCTGAATATCTGATCCATGCCATTGCCGCCCGAAAAGAGGGCCTTGGAGATCTATTGTCCTGTGGGGTAAAATCGGCAGCCAAAAAAATCGGAAAGGGGGCCGCAGATATTGCCGTCCACACCAAGGGTCTGGAAACGCCTGCCTGGGGACCCCGGGGAGTATCAGGCATGGGACTGGCATATATGACAACAGACCGGGGCGGCTGCCACCAACGCGGTTTTCCCATAAGCTATGAACTGGCAGGCGAATGGGAGGGGCAAACACTTGATCCCCTTTCACCGGTCGGCAAAGCTGTCATGGTGGCAGCCCTGCAGAATTATTCCGCAGGCACCGACACCCTGGTAAAATGCGATTTCGGCAGCTATGGAATCTCTGCCGCAACTTATGCAGAACTATTTTTTACCGCCACGGGAAGACAGATTACCCAAGAAAAGTTTATGGAAACCGGGGAACGGATCTGGAATCTTACCAGATTATTTAACCTGGCAGAAGGGATGGATTCATCCAAGGATACCCTGCCCAGACGTTTTGTGGAAGAACCTTTGCCCGACGGGCCTTCAAAGGGCCACCTTATTTCAAAAAAAGATATGGCATATATGAAACAGGAATACTATAAAACAAGGGGATGGAATGAACATGGTGTTCCCCTTGACAAAACCCTGAAACGATTGAGGATAGAATATGCCAAATCCAGTTAATACGCCGGCTAACATCAATACGCCAGTTAGCGTTGACAAGCCAGACCCCATTAACAAGAAAGAGGCCAAACGGATTGCCACAAGAAGACGGATTCTTGAAACAGCCACCCATCTGTTTGCAAGGCTTGGGTACCACAAAACAACTATCCAGGACATTGCCTACCACATTGGCATGACCACGGGTGCCGTATTTTATCATTATAGTTTAAAGGCAGATATTTTAGAAGAGGTAGTGGCAGAACTCAACCAGAGTTTTGACCGGTATATCGAGTACCTGGAAAAAGAGCATACAGATTACAAAAAAATGATCAACGGCGTGATGGAAATTTTCATGGACAGGTTTCACTACCACCCGGATACCATCATTGCCCTGGCCTCCCTGGCTGCCGAGTTCAGCGGTATCAGGGGACCTATAATTGTAAAAATCCAGGCAGCCTATGACAAATTTGTGGATGCCTTTGAAAAGGCCCTGGATGACATATCAAAAAAGAAGACAAACCGGGCGGCAGCAGTCTGCTTTATTGCAGGCCTCCAGGGCGTGGCTCTCCAGGCCCTGGTCCGTGATGAAGAAATGGAGATAGATGATCTGGTAAAAGGATTTATCAGCTTGGTCACTGGAAACCGATAACTCCTGTCATCCCTCATCCCTCCCTTTGCCGCTGTACAGAGTATACAAATAAGAATTTGAGTTGATGTCCGGAAATGAATCCGGTCACGGCGGTATAGATAAAGACTGATTACATATTATTAAATAAGGAGTGTGAGGGATGGAAAAAAAGTATGATTATATAATTATTGGCGGCGGATCTGCCGGATGTGTTCTTGCAAACCGGTTAAGCCAGGACCCTTCAACAAAGGTGCTTGTTCTGGAAGCCGGCCGGCCCGATTATATATGGGATGTTTTTATCCATATGCCGGCAGGCCTCACCTTTCCTTTGGGCAATAAATTTTATGACTGGTGTTACGAATCGGAACCAGAATCCAAGATGAATGGCAGGAAAGTATTCCACGGCCGGGGCAAGGTTCTGGGCGGTTCATCCTCCATCAACGGCATGATTTATATCCGGGGCAATGCCATGGATTATGAAAAATGGGCACAGGACCCGGGCATGGAAAAATGGGATTATGCCCATAATCTTCCCTATTTCATGCGGGCTGAAAACAGGCTCAAGGGACCCGATGATTACCACGGCACTAAAGGTCCCCTCACCCTGGAAACAGGGCCCTGCAAAAATCCCTTGTTTAACGGCTTTCTCAATGCCACCAAGGACGCCGGCTATCCCCTCACAGATGATGTTAACGGATATCGTCAGGAAGGATTCGGGGCCTTTGACCGGAACATCAGCCGGGGCCGCAGGCTCAGTGCTGCCAGGGCTTATCTCCATCCGGTCTTAAAAAAACGACCCAATCTGGATGTAATCTGCCGGGCCTTTACCACTAAAATTTTGTTTGAGGGCAAAAAAGCCATTGGCGTGGAATTTGTCAAAGGGAAAAAAGGCAGTGCTCAAACTGTCCACGCAGGGGAAGTCATCTGTTGCGGCGGGGCCATCAATTCGCCCCAGACCCTTTTGCTGTCCGGCGTGGGAAATGCAAAAGAACTGGGAGAACTGGGAATCCCCGTTGTCCATGACCTGCCAGGCGTTGGTGAGAATATGCAGGATCATCTGGAAGTCTATGTTCAGTATAAATGCAAAAAACCTGTGTCCATGAATCCCTCCCTTAAATGGTGGAAAAAACCCTTTATCGGATACCAGTGGCTTTTCCACAGAAAAGGGGCGGCCGCCACAAACCATTTCGAAGCCGGCGGTTTTATCAGGAGCAATGAGGAGGTTGAATACCCCAATATTCAATTCCATTTTTTGCCCCTGGCCATCCGCTACGACGGCAGCCAGCCCAGTGCGGAGCACGGGTACCAGGTCCATGTAGGACCCATGTACTCCAATGCCATTGGGTCTGTTAAACTTAAATCAACCGATCCCAGACAGCATCCGGCCCTGAGGTTTAATTACCTGTCCACGGACCAGGACCGCAAGGAATGGGTGGAAGCCGTCCGTTGCGCCCGGAAAATAATGAACCAGCCCGGCCTTGATGAATTCAACGGTGGAGAGATCTCTCCTGGCAGCCAGGTCCAGACCGACCAGGATATCCTGGACTGGGTGGCCAAGGATGCGGAAACAGCCCTGCACCCATCCTGTACCTGTAAAATGGGAACCGATGACATGGCTGTTGTGGATCCTGATACCATGAAGGTCCATGGAGTTGAAAATCTGAGGGTGGTGGATGCCTCTGTCATGCCCTATGTAACAAACGGTAATATCTATGCCCCTGTCATGATGGTGGCGGAAAAAGCTGCAGACCTCATTTTGGGCAACACCATGGAAGCGCCTTCAACCGCAAAATTTTATAAGCATAAGAAAGACTGATAACAGGCAAAAAAAACATAAAAAAATGCGGCTGATGGATTCATCAATCTGACTTTGTTATTTTTTTTTAGCCTGGTATCAGTCTTTCTGATGTTTGGAAAATATTGCCTCTGACGGTGCTTCCATGGTGGTGTCCAGGATGAGGTCGACG
>DAOWDR010000111.1 GCA_030638935.1 Desulfobacteraceae bacterium
AAGCATGCCACACAGATCCCCATGTTTCCCGGGTTTCCCATTTTCTGCAAGACGCCTGCTAAAATACCGATAACTGCGCCAACAAAGATAATACCCCATCGGCCGGCAAAAAAATTCTTCATCATTTTATCTCATCCTTTTAAAAGCATTATTATCATTCAGCTGATTTTTTTTCATATAATTTTTGAAAAATCCAATTGATAATTAAGATATGGGAATCGACTTCCATAGCTAAAGTCAATGCAGGCTTTCCTCGCAAGCACTAATAGGAATATACAATTGTGAGCTTGAACATTCTGGATTGAAAATATTGATTAAAAAATCATACTGAAAATAGCAGGGGGAGGGGGGCATGATATCCTGGGAATAGGGACTTAAATTGATTGGATTGGGTGCAGTTCTGACCCTGCCCTTAGGAACCATGGCACTGGTGGTAGTGCCTGTCAATGCCCCCTGATTGCCTCCACATTCTATAGAACATCCTTTAAATACCGGCCCGTATGGCTCTTTAAAACCTTGGCAACCTTTTCCGGCGGACCGGTTGCAATGATCTCCCCACCGTTTCTGCCCCCTTCGGGGCATAGATCAATGACCCAGTCGCAGGTCTTAATCACATCCAGATTGTGCTCGATGATGATCACTGTGTTTCCGGCATCTGTCAAACGCTGAAGAACTGTAAGCAGCATCCTCACATCCTGGAAATGAAGACCTGTTGTGGGTTCATCCAGGATATACAGAGTCTCCCCTGTTCCCCGTTTGGCCAGTTCCCGGGCCAGTTTGATACGCTGGGCCTCTCCCCCGGACAGGGTGGTGGCTGCCTGTCCCAGCTTGATATAGGAAAGTCCCACATCCATGAGGGTATCCAATATATGGGCAATTTTCGGGTGGCTTTCAAATAATTGTCTGGCCTGGACAACGGACAGATCCAGGACATCGGCAATGGAATGATCCTTATAGGTAATCTCCAGGGTGGACCGGTTAAACCGTTTACCGGAACAGACTTCACAGGGGACAAACACATCCGCCAAAAAATGCATCTCCACCTTTATATACCCGTCTCCTCTGCAGGCTTCGCACCGCCCTCCCTTTACATTAAAGGAATACCGCCCTTTTTTGTATCCCCTGGCCTTGGATTCCGGAAGCAGGGCAAAAAAGTCCCTAACATGGTCAAACACCTTTGTGTAGGTAGCGGGATTACTCCTTGGGGTCCGGCCGATGGGCTTTTGATCAATATTGATGATTTTATCTATATGGGAAAGCCCACTGATTTTTTCATGGGTTCCCACACTCATCTGGGAGTTGTGGAGGGCCACTGCCAGAGCCGGGTATAGGATCTGGTTGATCAGGGTGGATTTACCGGCCCCGGAGACCCCGGTTACAGCCACCAGAAGACCAATGGGGATTTTGGCCGTCACATCTTTGAGATTGTTTTCCGATGCCTTGATAATGGAAATCCACTTTTTGCCTTTCTCAGCATGGGTTCTGCGTTTTCGGGGCACTTCAATCCGCTCTTTACCAGTGAGAAAAGAACCTGTGACAGAGGCGGGATTGGCCCGTATCTGATCAGGGGTTCCCTGGGCCACGATCTGACCCCCCAGGTGCCCTGCCCCCGGGCCTATGTCCACGATCCAATCGGATTTTTCCATGGTTTCCTGGTCATGCTCCACAATGATCAGGGTATTTCCGATATCCCGCAGATGGTGGAGGGTGGAAAGCAGTTTGATATTATCCCGCTGGTGGAGTCCGATGGAGGGTTCATCCAGAATATACAACACCCCGGTGAGTTCACTGCCCACCTGGGATGCAAGCCGGATACGCTGGGACTCTCCCCCGGACAGGGTGGGGCCGCTGCGGTCCAGGGAAAGATAGTCCAGGCCTACGTTGACCAGGAATCCCAGCCGGTCTGAAATCTCCTTGAGCAACTCTTCGGCAATGAGTTTCTTATTGCCCCCAAGATCCAGGGAACCGATAAAATCATGGGCATCCTTCACAGTCATCCCGGTGAGGTCAATTATGGATTTTCCCTGTATCATGACATGGAGGATCTCCTCCTTGAGCCGTTTGCCCTGGCAACCGGTGCAGGTGGAAGATGTCATAAAGCCTGCATAATATTTTTTCTGCCCCTCGGACTGGGTATTTCTATACCTCCGCATCAGGGTGTGGATCAAGCCTTCATGGGTCCTTGTGAACTCGGCCTGGATCTTGGCTGAATTCCAGTTCACCCGCATCTCCTTACTCTTGGAGCCATAGAGCAGCAGACGTTGCTGTTTTTTGGGTAATTTTTTCCAGGGGATGTCAAAATCAATTCCCCATTGTTCTTCCATGGCCAAAAGCTGGCCCATGCCCCAGGAATTATCATTCTGGTACCGGGGATTTTTAAGAAAATAATTTTTCCAGGGGACCACTGCTCCCTGGCGGATGCTCAGGTTCTTATCCGGGACCACCTTGTCCGGATCTATGGCTAAAAGAGTTCCTATGCCGTTGCAGGCCGGACACATGCCCAAAGGAGAGTTGAAGGAAAAAATCTGGGGAATGAGTTCGGGATATGCAATACCGCAGCAGGATCTGGCTTCACTCATCTTCAGATCTTCCCTTCCCACCATGTGAACGATGATCTGTCCTGCGCCCAGCTTTAGGGCACTCTCCACCGAATCGGTGAGACGTTCCTCAAATTTGACATCCTGGCGTATCACCAGGCGGTCCACCACCACCTCGATATTATGCTTCTTGTTCCGGGCAAGGGTCTGGACATTTTCAAGAGGCTGAACCACTCCGTCCACCCGTACCCGGGCATACCCCTCTTTTTTCAATTCATCCAGCCGTTCCCTGTGCTCCCCCTTCCTGTTCTCCACAATGGGAGCCAGAATAAGAATTTTAGAAGACCCCGGCAAAGAACAAATCTGGGAAACCATACTCTGGGCATGGCCCCGGCCCACCTTTTCACCACATTTACAACAATACTGGGTGCCCAGCCGGGCAAACAATACCCTCAGATAATCATAGATTTCCGTGATAGTGCCCACCGTGGACCTGGGATTTTTACTGGCTGCCTTCTGCTCAATGGCAATGGTGGGGGAGAGCCCCCGGATAGTGTCATATTTAGGTTTTTCCATCTGGCCGATAAACTGCCGGGCGTAAGAGGACAGGGACTCCACATACCGGCGCTGGCCCTCTGCAAAAATGGTATCAAAGGCCAGGCTGGATTTTCCCGAACCCGATACCCCGGTAAAGACAACCAATTTCTTTTTGGGAATTTCCACGTCAATATCTTTGAGGTTATGTTCCCTGGCACCCTTGACAATGATCCGGTCCAGTTCCTTGGTCCGGGAGGAGGGCAGGACTGGTATTTCTGAAAAGGATTCCGGCAGAACATCATCCATCAAATCATCGTTTAAATCGGATACATAGCTGCTGTTTTTCATATTTTTATCAGGACTGCTCCTTAAAGTTCTTTGCATCATCTTCCCGCTATTTGCAAACCATAAGCATGTCAGATAAAAAGTAAAGATAGGAAGTGAGCCGCCGGGCAAACTGGTTTTATTTGTCCTATTTATCCATATATGTTATGAAATTAAATATCATGGATATTAAAAATTACCATTTTGAAACCGGCATCTACCGGCCGCCCAGTGAAGGAGGCAGCGCTTCATTACTGCTCCGTTTCACCCGGAACTGCCCCTGGAATCATTGCACCTTTTGTTCCATGTACAAAACAAAAAAATTTCAACTCCGCCCCATCACAGAGATAAAAGCTGATATCAATTCCATGGCCATGCTTGCCCGGGATTTAAAATCTGCCTCCCTTGCCCTGGGGCATGGGGGAAAAATAACCAGGGATTCAGCTATTTCCCTGATGGAAAAGGATG
>DAOWDR010000021.1 GCA_030638935.1 Desulfobacteraceae bacterium
AAACCAAAAAAATTGTACTCGCAGCAATTACAATAATCACATTGACCGCAGGGGCCTTCATCCTCTGGGACATCTACACCTATCGCAATCACATCGATGCCTTTTCCGGAGCCACCCCCCAGGCCTTGACAAAAAAAGTGCCCAGCCACATGGAAATAAGGGTAGATGGTCTTGTAAAGCAAGATTATCATTTTTCAAACCGCGCTCTCGGCTTGCTGGCAAAAACCAGGCTACGCATTCCGGAAATCACACCCAGGGGCGAGATCATGGGCGCTTATATTTACACCGGCATCCCCATCCTCCATATCCTGGAAGGTGTTGTTCCCCAGAAGGAACAGGGAGCCGGATTTGACCGCCCCCTGGATATGTTGGTGGAGTTCACTTCCACTTCAGGTAAAAAATCCATATTGGACGAACCCGCTTTGCGGGAACAGCCTTCGGCTATGTAGCTGAGAATAATATCTCTCTTATATAAAAAAAAACCTCCTTTATGTAAAATTAAGCTGCATCAAAAATTCATACAAAAAGGAGGTCATTGTGACAAGTTATAGAGAGCATTATAACAAAAAAGCAACAAAAAGTGAAAAGCCCCATGGTAATTTTTTCAGGCAACGAATGATTGAAGACATGGAATTGCATGGTCTTGCAAATAGCACGCATAAACGTTATATTGAAGGAGTAAGGAAACTCTCCAGATACTACAAGCGTTCACCTGAAAAGATAAAAGAGGAAGAAGTAAGAAATTTCATTGTCTACTTGATAAGGGAATCAGGATTAGCCCCCGATACAATCAGGGTTATCTTCTACGGTGTCAAGTTTTTTTATATGAAGACTCTTGGTCATGATTGGAAAATTTTTAATATCATCAGACTCCCCAAACCTAAACATTTGCCAGTAGTACTCTCATTTGAGGAAGTAAGAAGAGTATTATCTCATGTTCGCCACCCTACTTATAAAATGGCTCTAACCCTAATTTATGCTTGTGGCTTACGTTTATCTGAATGCCTTAACCTTAAAGTGGAAGATATTGACAGTTCTCGTATGGTATTGAGAGTGAAAGGCAAAGGAAACAAATTGCGTTATATACCTTTCCCGAAGCATGTATTGCAACTACTTCGTAATTATTGGCGCTTATGCCGCCCGCATCCCTGGTTGTTTCAATCTACACATAGGCAAAAGCCTATTTCAACCAATAGTATTCAAGGTGCATTTCGTGATGCTCGCGACCAGGCCGGTATCAACAAAAAAGCCACCGTTCATACTCTCCGCCATTCCTATGCGACCCATCTATTGGAAAATGAGGTTGATGTCCGTATTATTCAAGGTGCCCTGGGACATAACAGCTCAAAAAGTACTGAGATCTACACCCACCTTACAGCTAAAACAAACCTGATACTTAATAATGCAGTTAACCGGATGATGTCGAAGCTGTAATCGAATCCCTGCATGATTTGGAAATGATTGAATTAGGGGATATCTTTAAGCGTTACGGGCCTGCCTATTTGGAGGAATTCTCAGGCAAGATTTTACCCAGCCACACCCGTGCAATTCATGATATCACAAAGTGTCGTACTGGTGAATTCGGCGGCCATATCGACTCATGTCAGGAATGTGGCTATACCCACCTGTTTTTTCATTCATGCTACAACCGTAGTTGTCCTAAATGTCACTCAAGCCATACTCAAAAATGGCTAAAAAAGAGAAAGACGTCTCTTTTGCCGGTGCCTTACTTTCATGTGGTTTTTACTCTCCCCGCCGATCTGAGGAGAATTGTACGTTCAAACCAGGCTCAATCATTCAATTGCCTTTTCAATGCAGCAACTTATTCGCTATCCAAACTTCTGGCCGACTCGCGTTTTGCAGGGGGAATCCCAGGAATGCTTGGTGTCCTTCATACCTGGAGCAGAACAATGGAATACCACCCCCATGTTCATTTCCTGGTTCCAGGGGGCGTCATTTCCAAAGATGGATCTCGCTGGATTCCGATTAAAAGAAAAAAATACATGGTTCCCATAAGCATGCTTTCTAATATTTTCCGGGCACGGTTTATCAAGCTTGCAAGAAAAGCTCTCCCCAATACAACATTTCCCCAATCTATTTGGAAGAAGCAATGGATTGTTTACCCTAAACCTTTTGAAAAAGGTGGGCAAAAAGTTCTGGAATACCTGGCCCGATATGTACACCGGATCGCCATTACCAATAACAGAATTATAGCTG
>DAOWDR010000713.1 GCA_030638935.1 Desulfobacteraceae bacterium
GGATGACGGCGCCGACAAAGAACGCGACTACCACCGACAGCAGAATCCCGCCGATGATGGCGAGCGCCTTGGCACTGTTGATGTAGTTGAGGACCTCGGATAGGGCGTCTCCGGCCTGAATGGTCAACTTGGAAATGCTTTCCAGCATAAGCTCGCCATTTCGGTAAAGGGCCAGGGGGTTGACCTGAAGTTTTTTCCTAAACTGGTATTCATGGAATGTCTTGCCCACAAGTTCCGAACGGGGGGTTACTATGGCTTCTGTAATACCGGACTTGTCCACGGATAATACATCGTTGAGCCTGTCCAGTTCTTCCAGCAGGGTCCATCCCAGATCCTTCGCAAGTTTTTGGGCATGTTCCAGGTTGCTGACAATTCCCACGGTGTTATTGGGTTCAATAACGTCTGCCCGGCCCGGAACATTGACCCGGAAGCGGCCTTCATGTTTGCAGATACAGACCACGGTGGCATGGTAACGGGGACGCAGTTCCAACTCTTCAAGCCTGCGGGTATAAAAATCATCGGGCACCCGCATCTCAAATACCTTGCTGACTTCCTGGCCATAGGTGCATTCCAGATCGTGGTTCAACATGCCGCAGGTGTCGGTTTCAACATCAACCTTGGGTAATACAAACTTGCCGAAAACAACAAAATAGAGGATAGCTGAGATTACAAGGGCAATCCCGATGGGGGCCACGCTGAAAAGACCGAAGGCTTCAAAGGGCTGATCCCCTAACAGGGACTGGTTGTAGGTCCACCAGGAGCCCATGAGATCATTGAGAAGGATCAGGGGGCTGGATCCCACCAGGGTAATGCACCCGCCGATGACGGCACAATATCCCATGGGGATGAGTACCCGGGAAATGGGTACATTGAGTTGTTTGCACATGCGGTTGGTGGCTGGAAGGAATAGAGCTGCGGCGCCTATATTCTGCATAAAACTGGAAATAACAGCAACTGTACCGGATATCAAAGTCATCATCCTAACCTGACTTTTTCCTGCAAACCGAATGATATACCGGGCAAAGACATTCATGACACCTGTTTTGTCCAACCCGTGACCCATTATGATCACGGCAATGATGGATACCACGGCATTGGAACTAAGCCCGCTGATGGCCTCTGTTGGTGTGATGACACCGGACAGAGGCAGCAATACCATCATTAGCAGACCCACCATGTCAACCCGGACAATTTCAAATATAAATAGCCCCGTGACAAAGATTAAAAAAACAAAAACAATTAGCATGTCCAATGTCATATTACCGGGCAGTGTCATTATATTTTCTCCAAGGGGGTGATAATCCTTTCAGGATGGGTGAATACGGCAAAATTGGTTCTCCTGATAAAGCCTGCAATGGTAATGCCCATTTCCTCTGCAAGTAAAACACTCTGGTGGGTGGGTGCCCCCCGGGATGCCAGAATTGGAATACTAAGACGTCTTGCCTTGTGCAAAATTTCCGAAGAGATCCTGCCCGTGGTGAACAGCAAAATTTCCCTGGTATCTGCCTGGTTTAAGAGCAGGGTGCCGATGACCTTGTCCACTGCGTTGTGGCGTCCGATATCATCAATGTGAAACCGGGGTAAGCTGCCGTTTATGCTGGCTGCAGCAGAATGAACCCCGCCTGTCTGGTTGTGAAGGTCTGAACAGGTCTGGAGCCAATGCATGGCAGCAATAATTTTCTCCCCATTGATTCGGATATTGCTGTCAATCGGGTGCCGGGCGGAAAGTTCCATCATGGATGTGTACATCACTCCCTTGCCACACCCGGAGGTATAGACCCTCCGGCCCAGCAATTCGGGGTCAACAAAGTTTTTTACCCGGATATCCACCCTCCATTTTTTTTCATCGCATTCAAAGGCAAGGATATCTTGGGGTTCTTTTATCAACCCGGAAGTAAAGAGGAATCCATAGGTATAGGCTTTTAAATGGGAAGGGGTGCACATGAGGGTGGCAATTTCATGGTTGTTTACCACAAAGGTCAAAGGGATTTCCGCTGCCACAACGGTTTTTTCCTCAAACATCTGCTCGTTCTTATACCGGGTAATGGTATAAGGGATCATCTCTCCAAATGGTATCTCAGTGCTCACTTGCATTTCCCTTTTTACCTGATGCATTGGTGGAAATTCAATTTAGCATCCATTGACCCGCTTTGCAATAACTTGACCGCATCCAAGGAAAAATCGTAGAAATTTTCAGCTCCTGAAATAAATTTTATGGAGATGCTCAATCTCCAATTGCGCTTGACATAAGTTGCTTCCTTGGCTAAAAAATATCAGAGAACAAAGGCTGGATAACACCTATCAGATACATTCAAACAACTGACTGATTAAGCCAAAGACTCGGGAGGGCAAATGAAAAATCTGGGCGAGTTACTTATCCAAGAACATCCCTTTGAAGAAATCCTAATGGGCAACCAGGCCCTTGTCAGGGCCATGGTTGAGTCTAAAACCCTGGTGGTGGCATCATATCCCGGATCACCCACTCCTGAAATCGCATCCGCCATCATGGATATCCCGAAAGATAAACAGCCCTTTTATTTTGAGTTTTCAGTGAATGAAAAAGTGGCCGTTGAAGTTGCATTTGGCACTGCGATCAATGGAAACCTGTCCTGTGCCTTTTTTAAAAGTGTGGGTTTGAATGTTGCCCTTGATACCTTTGTGCAGCTTGGCCTTTTAAATATCATTGGCGGCATGGTAGTGGTTATTGGGGATGACCCAGGTGCCAATTCCTCCCAGAACGAACAGGACAATAGAAATATATATCGCATGGCCAGGGTGACCGTGCTTGAGCCTTCATCCCCCAGGGAAGTATATGAATATTATAAACATGCGGCCCGACTGGCCGTAACCCATAATACCGTGGTGGTATTAAGGCTGACCACCCATATATGCCATGCCCGCCAGAAAATTAAATTTGCCGGATACAAAAAAGAAAATGGATAGATTGGCGAAAAGAAACAGCAAGCCTGAGGATACGGAGAGTTTGATCAACAAATTGCTGGAAAATTCAAACCCACTTGCAAAACACAAGGTCA
>DAOWDR010000043.1 GCA_030638935.1 Desulfobacteraceae bacterium
ATGCGTCTTTTAAAAGGGATTAGACCCCAAAACGACGAAATACAGGTCCAGGTTAATCTTGGGAAATGCTGCCCCCACGAATCAGGATTCACCACCCCGGGCAATCTGACATCCCCCAATAGTACAAATCAGGACAATACCAATCAGGATAATGCCGATATTAATCTGAACCATGCCAGTACAATAATTAGACTAAAAAATAATCTGCCCCTGCCACCGGTGCTGTCCAAGGCCGCATTCATGGATCTCAAACCATCTGAAATCTCAGTAGAAAAAGCCTACCAAGATATATTATTCCACGGGAAAGACCTCCAGTGCATCACTGAAATCAAAGGAATTTCTGCCAAGGGGATTGAGGTTGTCACCGGGCTTGCACCCAAACCGGAACAATGGTTTAAACAGCCACACGGCAAAAAATGGGTAATAGATCCCATGATGCTCGATGCTGCTTTCCAGGCAGCCATATTGTGGTCTTATGAAACAAAAAAACAGGCCTGTCTGCCAAGTTTCATAGCAAACCTTCGCCTCTATGCTTCCTATAAAAAACTCGTGGGAAAAGTTCGGATTCTTTTTACGGTTAACGAGGAAACAGCAAATAAAATTAAGGGGTATTTCACCTTCCTGGATGAAACCCAGACCGTTGTCGCCAGCATCACAGGATTTGAAGCCATTGTAGATCCTTCTTTAAGGGCAAAATTTAAAAACAGCCCACTTTTTTCAAGGGAAAGCATCCTGGCATTTGCCCAGGGAAATCCCTCCGAGGCCTTTGGAGAAAAATACAAAATTTTTGATGAAGAAAGACAAATTGCAAGACTACCGCGCCCTCCCTACTTTTTTATGGATCGGGTGCTGAAAGCTGATCATCCCCAGTGGAAAATGCAGCCAGGAGGGTGGATTGAGGTCCAATACGATATTCCCGATGATGCATGGTATTTTACGGCAAACAGAACCAAGACCATGCCGTTTTGTATCCTCCTTGAAATTGCTCTCCAGCCCTGTGGATGGCTTGCTGCCTATGCCGGTTCCGCCCTGGAAAGTGATGACCGCCTCCACTTTAGAAATCTAGGGGGAACAGCTAAGGTATATCAAGCCATAACAAATGATACAGGAACACTGACCATTCGAAGCAGGATGACCGAAGTTTCCAAGGCAGGCGGCATGATTATCCAGAATTTTGAAATGGACGTAAGAAATAATGGGCGATGTCTATACCAGGGGACAACCAATTTCGGCTTTTTCACAAAGGCTTCCCTTTCCAACCAGGTTGGTATTCTGGACAGTGAGTTTAACAGTGGCTCTCTTTCCCAAATTGACTCTCCCCTCCATCTCTTTGCCGATGATGCCCCCTTAACCCCGGAAGATAAACTCACTAGCATAAATTCTGGAATGCCATCAAAGGCCTTGAGAATGATTGACCAAATTGAACTAATAGATCCCGATGCAGGACTTTATAAAAAAGGTTACATCAAGGCGACTAAAAAAGTTGATCCCAAAGAATGGTTCTTTGATGCCCATTTTTACCAGGATCCGGTTTGTCCTGGATCTCTTGGAGTGGAATCTTTTTTACAACTACTCCGCTTCTTTCTTTTAAAAAAATTCGATATCCCGGCAGACAAGTACACCGTACAAACGACACCTGACCACACCCATGAATGGATATATCGAGGCCAGATCATTCCATTAAATAAGACCATAGAAATCCATGCTCATATAAAAGAGATCTCGGTTATTTCAAACAAATATACAATTAAAGCCGATGGGTGCTTAACCGTTGACAATATCTGTATCTATGAAATGAAAAATTTTGGTATGGAATTTGTCCCCGTAAATCAAGCTATAGACTTGCCATTATTAAAGCAAATCCCGGAACACAATTAAATTTTTGATTCTACCCAAAAAAATGAAGACTAAGTTAATCCACATTTTTCAGGTTGTACTATTCCTGCCTACGGCGATCAGGTGCTTCCCCGCTGCATGATTTCAACGGTAGCCATACCCAGCTTAGCTACCCAGCGCTGGCGCTGGTGCGGCAACCGGGACAGCGCCAGCGCCATTGGTTGTGACATTCCGATCCTCTCTGACAAATCAAAATAAAAAGAGAAACTGATCTCCTCGCCTGATTTGAATTTTTTGGCCTGCGCCCACGAAAGATAGGGAGCAAAATGTCTCACGACCCATTTAGAAAATCGGGTAAACCCAGTTCACGTACCTTTTTAATTTACGAACAGCCAAACTCTTGGGACCTGCTCCAGCCCCAGGATGTGATGAGCCGACATCGAGGTGTCAAACAGCCCCGTCGATGTGAACTCTTGGGGGCCACCTGTTATCTGCCATTAAAAAGTGAGG
>DAOWDR010000676.1 GCA_030638935.1 Desulfobacteraceae bacterium
GAACATTATTTCCGGCTTGCTAACACCCAGTAAAGGGCGGGTATTGTTTGACGGTAAAGATGTTACTGATCTGCCCCCTGAAAAACGTAACATAGCCCAGGTATTCCAATTTCCGGTTTTATACGACACCATGACGGTTTTTAATAACCTTGCCTTTCCCTTGAAAAACAGAGGGTTTAACAAGGAAGATACAGCAAAAAGAGTCCATGAGGTTGCTAAAATCCTTGATTTGACTGACAGTCTGAATAAAAAAGCGGCCCGGCTCAGTGCAGATGCCAAACAAAAAATATCCCTTGGACGGGGACTTGTCAGAAAAGATGTGGCAGCCATCCTGTTTGACGAACCCCTCACAGTAATTGACCCCCATTTAAAATGGAAACTAAGGGGTAAACTCAAAGAGGTGCATGAACAATCTAAACTAACCTTTATTTATGTCACCCATGACCAGGTGGAAGCCCTTACCTTTGCAGACAAGGTTATTGTTATGTATGAAGGTGCCATTGTACAGATCGGAACTCCCCAGGAACTTTTTGAAAATCCCAGCCACAGGTTTGTGGGATATTTCATTGGCAGTCCGGGCATGAATTTTCTGCCCTGCAAATTAGATGGTAACAAAGTCATGATAAACGGTGTCGGGATTGAGCTTGATGACAAGACGGCAGATCTTGGCCGCAAAAGTCATGGTAGTCTTGAACTAGGCATTCGCCCCCTTTACCTGGAGGTGCACCCGCAGGAAGTTGAAAACTCTGTACTAGCACAGGTTAAATCAATCGAAGACCAGGGCAATTATAAAATTATAACAACCAGTTTGTCAGGGAATATCCTTCGGGCCAGGTTGCCTGAAGGAAAAGAAACTTTTTCTGAAAATGCCTGGCTTAGATTTCCCAAAAGCTGGATCAGGTTATTTGCCAATGATAAATTATTAACCCGTCAATGATAAATTTACGCTATTAAGTTAAAGTTGTAAGTTAAAAAATCAGCAATTAAAGTTGGAGCCCTAATATGGATAAATGGAAAGATAACAAAGCTTGGTTTCTTGTTTTACCGGTTTTTATTTTAGTTGCTTTCAGTGCCATTATTCCCTTGATGACCGTGGTCAATTATTCTATTCAGGATATTTTCGGACCTGGACAAAGGGTTTTTGTCGGAACCGAATGGTTTAAGGAAGTACTTTCCGACACCAGGCTACATGAAGCACTCTGGCGCCAATTCCTTTTTTCAGGACTTGTGCTCTTGATTGAGATGCCCCTTGGCATTCTGATCGCCCTGATGATGCCCAAAAAAGGATGGAGTGCCTCCGTAAGTCTTGTGCTCATAGCCCTCCCCCTGCTGATCCCGTGGAATGTAATCGGAACCATCTGGATTATTTTTACCAGACCGGATATAGGCCTTTTCGGGGCAGCAGTAAACAGTCTTGGAATCGGGTTTGACCATACGGCAAGTTCCTTGGATGCATGGATTACATTAATGTTCATGGAGGTCTGGCACTGGACACCCCTGGTTGCCCTCCTGGCATATGCAGGCCTTAGGGCCATCCCCGAGGCCTATTTCCAGGCAGCCAAGATTGACGGTGCATCAACCTGGGCCACATTCTGGTATATCCAGCTGCCCAAGATGAGGGGTGTTTTGACCATTGCTCTTTTGCTGCGTTTCATGGACAGTTTCTTGATTTATGCAGAGCCCTTTGTTCTCACAGGCGGCGGTCCGGGGAACTCAACTACCTTTTTATCCATTTACCTTGTAAAGGTTGCCGTGGGTCAGTTCGACCTGGGACCGGCAGCCGCCTTCTCTCTGGTATACTTTCTTATCATCCTCTTGCTTAGCTGGTTCTTTTATCAGGTTCTGCAAAATGTTGGAAAAGGAGAAACCCCATGAAAAAAAGAACCATATTTTTTATTATTTATCTGTGTCTTCTCATGCTTCCAATTTATTGGATGCTGAATATGTCCCTGAGAACCAATGCCGATATTTTAGGAACATTTTCCCTTTATCCTAAAAATATAACATTTGCCAACTACATGAAAATATTCACCGATTCCGCCTGGTACAACGGGTATATTAACTCTATCATTTATGTGGCCATGAACACGGCGATTTCACTTTTGACTGCATTGCCGGCTGCCTATGCTTTTTCCCGGTACAATTTTATCGGAGACAAGCACCTTTTTTTCTGGCTTTTGACCAACCGCATGGCACCGGCCGCAGTTTTCCTGCTTCCTTTTTTCCAATTGTATTCAACCTTCGGACTCATTGACACCCATCTTGCAGTTGCCCTTGCCCATTGTTTGTTTAATGTTCCATTGGCTGTCTGGATCTTGGAGGGGTTTATGTCGGGTGTACCCCGTGAGATTGACGAAACAGCTTTTATTGACGGATACAAATTCCCCAGGTTCTTTTTAACCATTTTTATTCCTCTGATACGATCCGGTATCGGTGTGACCGCATTTTTCTGCTTCATGTTTTCCTGGGTGGAACTATTACTTGCAAGAACTTTGACAACAACCGCTGCCAAACCCATTGCCGCAACCATGACCAGGACGGTCAGCGCATCGGGTCTTGACTGGGGGCTTCTTGCTGCTGCAGGGATTCTGACCATTGTTCCCGGGGCCCTGGTGATCTGGTTTGTACGAAATAACCTGGCCAAGGGTTTTGCCATGGGACGTGTATAATTTAAGGAGTGACCATGAATTTAGAATGGATGGCGTGGACAATCCCCACTGCAACTTTTTTCATCACAATAGCCATAATTTTGATCAGTATGACAGTCTGGGAGATTATTTCACCAACCATTGAACGAAGGGGTTTTCTGCCGCTTTCCACCACCCGGGGAGATCGTCTTTTTCTCGGACTTTTGGGCAGTGCCTATATCAATCTTGCATGGGTTGGTTTGTCAGATCTGACGATCTGGTTCGGATTTGTCATTGCACTTGTGTGGATGGTGGTTGTAATGCGGTGGGGCTAAATATAGGGTTTTTTAAACATGTTACAGGTTTCAAACCGCCTTCACACCTGTAATATATCCCTTCCGGGATAAAAATAATGAAGGCAAATGGAGGGAACGACATGAAAAAAAGCTTGTTAAAAAACGGTTCCGGAATGGCAGTTCTGGGATTAATTATGACTGTTTTGTTCTTGCTCACAGTGGTTCCTGTGAATGCAGACACCACAGCTGCAAAAAAATGGATCGATGATGAGTTTCAACCTTCTACATTGTCTAAAAAAGAACAACTCAAGGAAATGGAATGGTTTATAAAAGCAGCCGCTCCTTTCAAGGGTATGAAAATCAAGGTTGTTTCAGAGACAATTCCCACCCATGAGTATGAATCCAAAGTACTCACAAAAGCCTTTATGGAAATTACCGGAATTGAGGTCACCCACGATCTGATTCAGGAAGGCGATGTTATTGAAAAGCTGCAAATTCAAATGCAGTCCGGAAAAAATGTTTTTGACGCCTATGTAAATGATTCTGACCTTATCGGTACCCATTCCCGGTATGGATATGTTGTAAATTTGACTGACTGGATGGCAGGTGAAGGAAAAGATGTTACACTTCCCACTCTGGATATCGATGATTTCATTGGAAAATCCTTTACAACCGGCCCGGATGGAAAACTCTACCAGCTTCCGGATCAGCAGTTTGCAAACCTTTATTGGTTCCGCTATGACTGGTTCAGCAGGGAAGATTTCAAAAAGAAGTTTAAGGCACGTTATGGATATGAACTTGGCGTTCCTGTAAACTGGTCAGCCTATGAGGATATCGCAGAATTTTTCAGTGAGGACATAGGGGAAATCGATGGTAAGGCGATTTACGGTCACATGGATTATGGAAAAAAAGCACCTGATCTTGGGTGGCGTTTTACAGATGCATGGCTTTCCATGGCAGGTGCCGGAGACAAGGGACTTCCCAATGGAAAACCCGTTGATGAATGGGGTATCCGTGTTGACGAAAACGATCGTGCCGTAGGGTCTTCTGTTTCAAGAGGTGGTGCTGCCAACGGCCCTGCCGCTAAGTATTCTTTGAGAAAATACATGGAGTGGTTAAGAAAATATGCACCTCCGGGTGCTTTGGGAATGGATTTTTATCAATCCCTTCCAAGCCTTGCCAAGGGTAATGTAGCCCAGCAGATATTCTGGTATACTGCCTTTACCGCAGACATGGTAAAGACAGGCACCCCTGTTGTCAATGACGACGGTACTCCCAAATGGCGCATGGCACCCTCTCCCCATGGACCATACTGGGAAGAAGGCCAGAAACTGGGTTATCAGGACTGCGGTTCCTGGACCCTCATGAAAAGCACTCCTGTTGATAGAAGAAAAGCAGCCTGGTTATATGCCCAGTTCTGTGTAGCAAAAACCACCTCTCTTAAGAAGGCCCATGTGGGGCTCACTCCCATTCGTGCAAGTGACTTGGATCATCAGTCATTTACGGATCGTGCTCCACAACTTGGCGGTCTGGTAGAATTTTACAGAAGTCCTGCCAAAATTGCCTGGACACCCACTGGAACCAACGTACCGGATTATCCAAAACTTGCCCAGTTGTGGTGGCAGAATATTGGTGAAGCAGTTGCAGGTGAAGTAACTGTTTCAACAGCCATGGATAACCTTGCAAAGGAGCAGGATAAAATTCTTGCACGCATCGAACGTGCAGGTGTTCAGGGAGACAAAGGGCCCAAATTGAATCCTGAAAAGGATGAATCCTATTGGCTTAACAAACCTGGTTCTCCCAAGGCAAAACTTGCCAATGAAAAACCCCAGGGAGAAACCCTTGATTACGATAAGCTTCTCCAGGCCTGGAAAGAGGGAAAAGTTAAATAAAGTTAATAAGCTGTAAACAAAAGGGGTGTTTGTCCTGGACAAACACCCCCTTTTATTCAAAACTCAAAACTATTAAAAAATAGTCAGCCAATCAGGTCAGAACCAGGTTGATGTCGTTATTAACAATAATATCCATTAGTTGTTTGGGTGGCTTCCTGTCTGTGATCAAGGTGTCAATTTCTGTGATGCTCCCCAGTTTGACCATGGGATTTCTACCAAATTTTGAATGATCCGAAACAAGATAAACTTTTCTTGAATTTTCAATAATCGTTCTTGCAACATGAACTTCCCTGAAATCAAAATCAAGCAATGTTCCGTCAAGGTCAATGCCGCTTATCCCGATGATGCCGATATCCACCTTGAACTGACGGATAAATTTGACCGCAGCCTCACCGGTAATCCCGCAATCCCTTCCCCTGACAATGCCACCTGTAACAATTACCTCAAAATCCTCTTTTTTGCTCATTATTGCTGCAACATTCAGGTTA
>DAOWDR010000256.1 GCA_030638935.1 Desulfobacteraceae bacterium
ATGAGGATGATAAATCCTGTATCAAGGGATTGGATGTCATTGAACTCTTCCTGGCTTTCAAAGGATGCCGAAAAGGTTTCAGGACCCAGTATCCCGAAGATTGCCCGGTCTATAAGAGTTTTGCCCAGGCCCAGCACCAATAGATATCGGTTGATAAATTGTCTGAACCGGCCGGCTGCAGGAAATCTACGTTCCAGGTAAGAAGAGCACTTTTGTTTGACCGAGGGAAACAAGGCAATATAATAAAAAACAACAAAATATAAAAAGAAATAGGCCAGGGACCGGGCCAGACGCCTTCCGCCCAGGCGGATCATCAAATAAAAAAAATGGTGTCCCATGCGGGAGCCTATGCTCTTGCTGTCCCATTTGGATTTCTGGGTCATGGCTATTCTCTTCCCATGGTCGTTGACAGGGCAGTTGCCGTAAAAAAAATAAGGATAAAGCATATAAAGGCCAGAACCGGCGCAAGTACAAGTGAGCCCAGGCAGTATTCATAAAACCGTTCAAAAAATTGGTTTCCAAGGGTTTCAAATGAAATATCTGTTAAAAATTGACCCCCATGGGTGAGAAAATATCCAATTTCAATGCAAAGGGCCGGGACAAGGGGGGGCATGCAGAACTGGCTTGCGCCCACTGCCACAATTTTATTGAGCCTGAAAAAACCTGTGACCATGAGGATGGAAAAGGTATGGATGCCGATCAGGGGCAGGGTGCCCAACAAAACCCCAACAGCTCCGGACAAGGCCATATCAAAGGGTGATACTTCATGGGCCAAAAAGTTGCGGATGGATTTTAAGGGATGAAAAATTGAAAATTTTAGGGCCTTTTTCTCTCCCAGTTTTTTATGTGGCCAGGGGATAAAGGACCGGATGGTCAGCCTTGTATTCAACCGGGTCAGTCTGGCATTGTCCATGAACAAATGAAAATGGCTGATCCGTTCCTCCCTTGGCGGATAATGGACGGATATATCAAGATCCCTGATGGGGACACCGGCCCAGGCCGCCTTTACCAGAACTTCAATTTCAAAATCATACCGGGTTTGGGAAAGCGTCAGCCCTTTAAGAACAAATAAGGGATAGGCCCGGAACCCGGACTGAGCATCACCTAAGGGATGACCGGTCTGTACCCTGAACCAGAAATTTGAAAACGCTCTGCCAAATTTGGATGCTTTTGGGATGGTGGCGGCTGAAAAATTTCTTTTCCCCACAATTATGGCAGAGGGCTCTTGCAAAATGGCCTGTTTAAATAATGAAAAATCTTCAGGCAAATGCTGGAGGTCTGCATCCATGGTTACCATGTGGGTATAGCCGCGGCGGTTAGCTTCCTTTGCCGCAGTCGCCAGGGCTGCTCCTTTGCCCAGGTTTTGGGGGTGTGAGATCACTGGAACACAGGATTTTTTAAAGTGATCTTGGCTAAGGTCATGGCTTCCGTCATCAATGACAAGAATTTCTTTGTGCAGTCGCTGGCAGCGTTGGATCACTTCTAAAACGGTTTTCCCATGGTTATACACAGGAATGACTATCAGTATTTTTACGGGTGCAAATGCCATGGAATCAGAGGGTTAACCTTCTCCATGGTAAATGGAGAGATCATCAAATATTTGGCTTGAAAAAAGCATTTTTCTAAAACTAACCAGGCTGTCATGGAAGATTGTGGAGTTGTCATATACCTGAAATTCTTTGTTCAGGATATCATAAATTTTTCCTGTTCCACGGCCAAGCCTGTCTGCGTTTCTAAAGGAAAGGGCCTGGAGGTCTGCCAAAATTTCCAGGGTAATTACGTGCTTGGCGTTGCTGACCAGTCTGAAGGCCTTTCTGGCGGCGACGGTTCCCATGCTGACCACATCCTGGTTGGTGGCATTGCAGGAGATGGAATTAACACTCATGGGGTTTGCCAGGTTCCTGTTTTCCGCTGTGGTAGAGGTGGCAAGGTATTGAGCGCCCATGAATCCCATGGTCAGACCCTTTTCACCGGGAATGAGATGCTCGGGAAGTCCTTCGTTGAGATTTTTGTCAAGGAGCTTATTGGTCCGCCTTTCCGACAGGTTGCACAGGGTTGACAGGGCAATGCATAGAGTATCCATGGCAAAGCTGATACTCTGGCCGTGGAAGTTTCCGCCATGGATGATTTTTTTCTTTTCCGCAAGGATGATTGGGTTGTCATTGGTGGAGTTTGCTTCAATTTCAACGGTCGCAATTGCCTGGTCCAGGGTTTCTTTGACCGGTGCCAGGATTTGTGGTGTGCACCGGATGGAATAGACATCCTGAACATTGATATCGGTTTCAAAAACAGGAACCTCCTTGTTGTTCTGGCTCCTGATCCGCTGGTGCATCTCTTCTCTTCTGGTAATGTTGCCCGTACCTTTGTATAATTTTTTAATGGTTTTTGACACGGCAACCTGGCCGGGATGGGGTTTGACCCTGTGCAGATCCATGTCAAAGGCATCATCAATGCCCCCGAATATTTCTATGGCAAAGGCGGCATTGACACAGGCAATATTCAACAGCTTATTGGCCCCAAAGAGGGTGAAGGCTGCAATTCCCGTCATGGCGGCCGTGCCGTTCATCAGGGCAAGCCCTTCCTTATAGCTGAGCCGTAAGGGGCGTAACCCGGCTTTTTCAAAGGCCTGTTCTGCCGGCATGAGTTGTTTTTTATAATAGACCTGGCCCTTGCCGATGATGGAAAGCGACATGTGGGCCAAATGAATTAAATCCCCCGAGGCCCCCACACTGCCACATTCGGGAATATAGGGGGCAATCCCATGGTTGATCATATCCTGCATCAGTTCCAGGAGCACGATCCTGACTCCTGAGTTGCCTTTTACCAGGGTGTTTAAGCGAATGGTAAGGATGCCCAGGGCAATATAGGGAAAAATCGGGGCGCCAAGCCCCGCAGCATGGCTGACAATAAGATTGGTCTGGAGGGTTTCAATCTCCTTGTCATTGATGATCTTATTGCACATGGGGCCAAAGGAGGTGTTTACCCCGTATATGATTTTTTTTGCTTTAATGGCTTCTTCAAGAAAAGCCCTGGATGCCCGGCATTTTTCAATGGATTTTGGATCCATTGCCACCTTTTTATCGCCAATGCCAACGGCAACAATATCTTTGTAACTCAGGTCATCCCCTGTGAGAATAACCGTGGATCTGTCTGTCATATTTTATTTACCCTTAATATTTGTTTCGACTCTTAAAAAATCATCCCTTTTATCTTAAATCAAAAAAGGTTATTCTTTTGCGTTTCTTATCAAACTGATAGACTTTTTCGTCTGCCTCTTCCCTGGTAATCCGTTTGATTTCAGGCACAACCCTGATTTTTGCCTGTAATGTCTGCCTGATCCAGGTGTCAGACCCCTCTTTTCCAGACAGGGCCGCATAAAGAATGATCCGGTCTGTTCCGTCAGGATGCTTCTTGGCTTCAATATATCCGTTATAAAATCTGCTGTCTCCTTCAAGGGCGGCGAGGATGGCATTGGGAAAGACAGTGGTCCCTTTATATTTAAGCATTTGGTTCTTCCTGCCAATAACAGGGGCAAGGCGCTGGGTGGTCCTTTTACAGACGCATTCCCCCTGGATCATATAGGAAATATCCCCGGTTTTAAACCGGATCAAAGGCATCCCCGTGACCCCCAGGGGGGTGACCACTACCTCTCCTTTTTCTCCTGGTTTAACTGGTTGGTCATCATCTCCCAGGATCTCCACAATAATGAGTTCCGGCCTTGTATGACCGCCTGATCTGGCCTCACATTCGCAAAAGGTGGTGGCCATTTCAGAAGAGGCATAGGTGGAATATATCTTTGCATTCCACATGGACTCAAGCTCTTGGGCAATGGGAAGCAGGTTCAGGTTTGCATCTTTGGTGGGTTCGCCAATGGCAATGAGTTTTTTGATCCCCCAGGCCCCTGGGTCTCCATGGTTGTCCCGTCCATGTTTCCCTATTTTATACATCAAAGAGGGAACCCCCACAATCACGGTGGCCTGGGTTAGTTTGATCAGTTCCCAGTGCTGGGCAGCACTGCCTGATCCTCCCCTGACCATGGTTGCCGAAAGCTTTACCCCGCCCAGAAAATAGGCAATGCCGGCCATGAAACATCTGTCCAGGGCTGCACAGATCAGGATGGTATCTGTCTCATCCACGCCGGTCATGGCAATGGCAAGCTCTTCATTATAGGCAAGGCGGGCCAGATCGCTTGATGTCAAAGGTATCAGAGTGGGATTGCTACCGGAGGTGGCCGAGGTCAGAGAGATATCCACTATCTCTTTTTTGTCCGTGCAAAGGAGGGGATGGGTATCTAAAAGGTCTGCCTTTTCCGTCAGGGGCAAGTGTCTGATATCCTCAAGGCTCTGAATCCCGGTGATATCAATATTGTTTTTGGCATATTTTGCCTTGTAAAAGGGGGAGCGGGCCAGAGTGTACTCAAGGTGCTGTAAAAACAGACGAGTTTGAATTTGTTTTATTTTTTCTGGTTCCGCAAATTGAAGGTCGGCATGTTTTTTTGCTGAAAAGTCCGTCAACAGGGGATGAATTATTCCATGGTTTGCCTTGTGCTGATTCATTTGCAATTTCGTTCATCTCCATGGGTGATACTTGAAATGTCTTTATCCCCGGCGGTCCGGTGTTTACTTCCGGGTTGACAGGGGTTGAATTTATAGTAAGTTGGCATTTTGCAGGGCATAATTTTTGATTTTCCGGTTTTGGGTCTGGTCAGCAATTTTCATCAGGAATGTTTTGTAACCAGGGTCGCCGGAAGCACCGATGGCCTTGCACAGCCATGCCATGGCATCCACATGGTTCCGATTGGTAAGAAGGGTGTTGTGGCCTTTCTCCAATTCCTGGCCGGCAAGTTCAAGTAATTGGGGCTGGCCCGGATAATTCCGGATGATGAGTTTTGCCGCATTCCGTTTGAGGATCGGGTTTTTCGAGCCAAGCATCTGGGCAATTTCAGCTATTTTCGGATCTGTAATTTTGGGGTTCCCTGTATTGGATGGAGCATTGGCCTTGGCTATGGCAGGCCCTGCTATGGCGGCTTTTTTTACATGAACCTGGGGGGTAGAATTTGTCTTGTCGGCGTTGGTCAAAAGGGTGAAATCAAGGTTTAAGGTTTCTCCCTTTGAAAGGGTCACCCATTTGGACTTGGTTATATATCCACGGGCGGAGATTTCCATGTGGTATTTTCCGGGTTTGAGTTCAATCCCCTGGTGAAATTTGGGTTTTATGTTCATGATTCTGACCCGGGCGTTGTCAGGATGGGTGGCCACATGGATCCTGGCAGGACCATTGGCTGAAACCTGGGGCGCCTCGGTTTTGGGCAGCGTCACAGCCGGGACTTCTGTCCTGGCTGTGTTTGAAACATCGGATTTAAGGGGTTCTCCCGTTGACGGGGTAGACTGACGGTTGGACGGAGTGCCGATTTTGTAACATTCTGAGATGCCCGCAAGTCCAATGGCTTCACTTCGGTGCTTGAAACCGATATAGCCCACCCTGACCACCACCTCAACATAATAGGCCTGCCCGGGTTTGTCATTGGTCAGGGTCAAGGCTTCTTTTTTATAAATACCAAATTGCTGGGGTTCAAATACATGGACACCCGGGTTAATATAATATTTCCAGAACCCCCCGCTGACCATAAATGATAATACTTTTTTGCCGTTATGAATAATTCCCGGGGCGGTGGCATTGGTAAAAAAATTATTTGTGCGATAAAAGTATACAATGGATTGGGCCGAAGAAGGGGCTTCCGGTTTTGTAAACTGTGGCCCTGAGGACAGGCATCCGGTCAAAGAAAATGTGATAGCCAGAATCACTGCTGCTGCAATTAATCGTCTTTTGCTCATGGTACTGTTCTCTCCAAAAAAATTAATACGGGATTTTTTTAATTAATCCTAAAATCATCACAAAAAAAGTAATATATAGTCAATAAATAAAATTTGGAATACTTTTGTTCCAGGGCAGAGATATTCGATATCAATTCTTTTAAAAAACAGACCAACTAGTTTAATATTGTAAGGCTTTTTCTGGCATGCCACTTTAATGATTCACTGGTGGTTTTTTCAATGATTTCTGTCAGGGTAGCCCTGTATTTTGTCATTCCCGACGATGCCAGAGCCTTGCACATCCAGGCCAGGGCATCGGTATGATTGCGGTTCCCTGTAGAGGTTGAAGAGTAGCCTTTTAACAATTCATCATTGATCACATTAAAAAGCTTTTCCTCGGTAAAATGATTTCGATAAATGGCCTTGGCAGCATCCCTTTTCAGGGCAGGATCATTAGATTTGAGCATGGTGATATACCGGTTTATTTCAGGGGACAGGCTGGGGTCCATGTTGGTTGTATCGGCCAGTAACCGGTTCTTTTCGGCATGGACAGTCAGTTGTTCAATACTCTTTTTGGCGTGGCGTTTGAGTTTTGCACTGGTGGATGTCTTCTTGATATTTGTCAATGTCTCAAGGTATTCTATATTTCCCGATGATGCCAGGGCCTTGCACATCCAACTCATTTCATCGACATGTTTGCTGTTGTTTAGATTTTGGGTATATCCCGTTAATAGTTTTTCCTGGATTATGTTGAAAAGCCGGGGGTCTGTCAGCCCGGACCGGGTGATCCTTTTTGCCGCATCGGTTCGGATTTTGGGCGTGTCTGATTCCAGCATGGTGATAAAATTGTTTATCTCGGCTGTCCTGTCTGAAGCGCCGACGGCGGGAAGACCGGATAAAATGATTCCCATTATACCTAGGAAAAAAATAATTTGTTTTAGCATGTTTGCTTTCATCTTCGTCTCCTTTGGATTTAAAAAAAGAATTAAACTCTGTTGATGGGGATCTATCCTTAACCTATTATTTGTATCCATGATATGGGCTGCAAGTCAAGGATTAGTTGTCCTTGGCAATGGTAGATAATTTTATTTGCGCAGTCCCTATATATTATTGATAGGGTAAAAATAACATGGTATGGTGGGAACCTGATTGAAAATTAGAAAGTTACGAAGAACTATAACAACAACTATGGTTGCCCGGGTTTGGTTCACATATTTGATTTGTATACTTGATCTATATATTGGGCATCGGGAAAGACGTTTAAAGGAAAATATGAATTTAAAATATAAGCTCAAGGAAATGCTGATTGAAGAACTTCAGATCGAAGATCTGACCCCGGAAGAGATAGCGGATGACACCCCCTTGTTCGGGGAGGGACTGGGGCTTGATTCCCTTGATGCCGTGGAATTGGTGGTCCAGCTCCAGGTCTATTTCGGAGTTGAAATCAAGAATATTGAAGAGGGCCGGCCGGCATTGCAGTCCATAAATACCCTGGCCCAATTTGTCCGGGAAAAGCAGTCTGAAGCCACCGGGAGCGGGGCTTAATTCTGAAGATTGCAGTACATGGTATGGGAACGGCCAATGCCTTTGACCTCTGTCCGGAGAGGATGGGTGAAAGTTATGGATCGGATTTTAACTTTCTGGAAGATTTGGCGAGTCCTGTGCCCGGTGGTGGCGAAAATATCCATGCATTCAAGACAGATACATCATCCCTGACCGATTTTGTGCCCAGGGGGAAATTGCGGCGGATTGATCATTTTTCGAGAATGGCGTTGCTGGCCTGCGGCAGAGCCATAAAAGATACTGATTCTTCTTTGTTTTCCAGGGAGAAAACCGGGGTGATCCTGGCAACCGGCTACGGTGCGTTATCCTCTACCTTTTCATTTTTGGATTCCTATATTGAAAAAGGGGATAAACTGGCTTTTCCCACCCATTTTTCAAATTCCGTCCACAATGCCGCAGCGGCCCATATTTCCATCTGTTATGACATCAAAGGCCCCTGTCTTACTGTCAGCCAGTTTGACATGTCGTTTTTTTCCGCCCTGGTCACAGCCGGGGCATGGCTTGAGACCGGGAAGACCGATGCAATTTTAATCGGAACGGCTGATGCCTATTGTGAGGTGATTGGGTATTGTATCCATGGATTTTCCAAAAGGGAACGTCTGCCCTATTCCTTCGGGGAAGGGGCGGCTTTTTTTTTGGTCACCCGGGACACCGGGACACAGCCCAGGTATGGATATTTTGATGAGATCACCATGGGGCAGTCGCAAAATCTGGAGATCCCTTTGGATGCAGATATTATATTCACTCCTTCATCCACTGATATCTGCGATGACAAGGCAAGGGAAATGGCCCATGGCCGGGAGCGCAGACACGGATTTTCTCCCACGGACAGCAGTATGGATGTCGCTTATGCCGTGAAGGGAAAAAAAAGAACATGTTACATAAAACTGGGTCAAGACGGAGCCTATGGAAAAATCATGATCACACCGGATAAGGGGGGAAATGAATGATGGGCAATTCAGGTAAAAAACAGGGACAGATACGGATTTTGATCATGGTCATCCTTATTGTCTGGTTGGCTGGGCCCGGATTTGCCCGGGAAGAGATCAAATACATACCTCCCATGACAGGGATGTCCCTGAATCTGGGATATACCTACGATCCATCTGTTAATATCTGGTTTTCCCAGGCAACATTTATTAAACTATATGATTATGATCAGATCTGGCCACACAAAGCGCCTGCAGCATTAAGGTTTAAAATTGAAGGAGGTCTCGGCGCCTCCCGCCTGGACAATAGTGATATCCGTTTGAATGCCGGTGCAGCAGTGCTGGCATTATATTACCTTAACCGGTTGGAGACCGATTTTATAAAACCTTATGTGGAAGCCGGCGTGGGGCTCATTTATACGGATTACCGGGTTAGTGGCCAGGATTACCGATTTAATTTTAATCCCCAGGCCGGCCTGGGCATG
>DAOWDR010000707.1 GCA_030638935.1 Desulfobacteraceae bacterium
TGGACACGGACCACCCGGGGGCAGGTTGCGTTTAAAACGGTAAACCCTGCTTTTTTCAGGGCCAGTTCATCTTGGGGCGGGACCCCATGGGCCCGTATCAGAACAATGCCCTCACCCTTTTCCGGGATGGTTTCAATCCTGAAAATCTTTTTATTTTCCAGCATTTCCAGAACCTGGGGGTTGTGGATGAGCGGACCATAGGTAAATATGGGCTCCCCGGCAAGATTAGATGCGTCCAAAACCATATCAACTGCCCGCCGGACTCCCATACAGAAACCCGCCGTCTTTGCAACGGTTATCTTCATAAAATATGGCTCATGAAATATGGCTCAAGAGTTCCACAAGGCGGGCAAATTCAGATTTGGATTTAAACTTGATTTCGATTCTGCCCTTGTCACCATTTTTTTTAATTTTTACCTGGCTTTTTATCCTGGTCGCTATCTGGGTTGAGGCCTGTTCCAAAAGCTCTTTTTCATCGGCGGACATTTTTTGGGCCAATTTTTTTGGTTCCTGTTTGGCCCTGTTGACCAATCGTTCGGTTTCTCGTACCGAAAGTCCACGGGCCAGCACCTGCTGAAAAAGATAGAGCTGATTTTCTTCAGTCCCCCCGCCCAAAAGTGCCCGGGCATGGCCCATGGAAATTTTTTCGGCGATAAGGCTTTCCTTTATCTCACTGGGCAGGCTTCTAAGCCTGAGAAGATTGGCAATGGTGGACCGATTTTTTCCGATTTTCTGGGCCACCTTTTCCTGGGTGTATTTGAACTCGTCAATGAGCCTGAAATAGGCTTCTGCCTCTTCCAGAACATTGAGATTTTCCCTCTGGATATTTTCAATAATGGAAACTTCCAGAACCTGTTCGTCGGTCAGATCCTTTACCACCACCGGCACACGGGAAAGCCCGGCAGATTCAGCCGCCCTAAGGCGCCTTTCCCCTGCAATCAGTTCATAGCCCCCGTCCATGTTACGGACAAGCAAGGGCTGCAACACGCCCTGTTCGGCAATTGAGTCCCTGAGACGGTCCAGCTCTTCCTGGCTGAATACCATCCGAGGCTGATACCGGTTCGGGCTTATCTCCCCAATGGGACAGTAAAAAAAATCAGAGCCGGTTTCCGGGGTATTCAAATCCGGAATCAGTGCGGATATACCACGGCCCAGGCCGGTATGTTTCTTTTTCTTTTTCATCATCGTCTTAGAAGCTCCCTGGCAAAGGATAGATAACTTTTTGATCCCTGTGATTTCTTATCATACAAAATAATCGGCAGGCCGTAACTGGGTGCTTCCCCCAGCTTCACATTCCGAGGTATCTTGGTTTTAAACACCATGTCCTTGAAATATTGTCTGGCATCCTCCACCACATTTTGGGCCAGATTGGTCCGTTTATCAAACATGGTCAAAAGAATTCCTTTAATTTTCAATCCCGGGTTAAAGGACGCCTTAACCCGTTTGATGGTATCCAAAAGCTGCCCTAATCCCTCCAGGGCAAAAAATTCGCTTTGCAAGGTAATCAATACAGAATGGGATGCGGTAAAGGCATTCAAAGTAAGAAGGCTCAAGGCGGGAGGGCAATCGATGATAATAAAATCAAACCGGTCTATTACCTGGGCTAAAAGCTGTTTAAGCTTTGCCTCCCGAAGGTCGGCAGCTACCATTTCTATCTCAAAACCAATAAGGTCGACATTGGCCGGAATAATTTGAAGCTTGGGCAGCATGGTGGGAAGAATTATCTGATCAATCTCAGCCTCTCCGATCAGCCCATGGTACAAAGAAGCCGGGAGGGACGGTTTATCTATTCCCATACCTGTTGTGGCATTTGCCTGGGAGTCACAGTCTACAAGCAGCACCCGTTTTCCTAATTTGGCAAGGGCTGCCGACAGGTTGACCGCAGTAGTTGTCTTACCAACGCCCCCCTTCTGGTTCGCAATACTGATAATCTGAGTCATAATTCTAATTTCCTTATCACAATTATATCAATGAGGCAAACTACAAGAAAGATCTGCCCTCTGTGCCCGGGCTGCCCACCGGGCTGGACGCGGGTTAACACAAAAAAACCCAGTGAAAACTTTTCATCGTTTCTACCGGGTTTTATATCTGTATAAAATCTTAATAATTACATTTCAGATTCAGGGTGAAATACATCCACACCCTTTAGATCCTCCCCAAGGTATTCCCTCTCATTGGGACCCAGGATGCCAAGGGAAAGATTAAGCAAAGTCCACAAATGGACTGTTTCCCATGCATGATCGTTGACATCCGACATATCATGGACCTGGGCATGGCAGTTATGGCAAGGCGTTATACAATAGGGTGCCTTGGTGGCCAGAATCTGGTTGGCCTTGGTCTGGCCGTAAGCCCTCCGCTGTTCGGTGAATCCTGACTGAAGGAATCCGCCACCGCCGCCACAGCAAAAATTATTGGACCGATTGGGTGTCATGTCCACAAAATTTTCTTCCCCAACCACAGCACGCACCACATATCTCATGTCTTCGGCAACCGGATCTCCCAGGGTCTTTCTGACCAGCTGACAGGGATCCTGAAGCGTAAACTTGATCTGACGTTCCTTGTTCCAGTCCGAGGAGGGTTTGAGCTTGCCTTCTCTGATCCATTGGGCGTAAAGTTGAATTATGCTTTTAATTTCAAAATTGTAAGGGATGTTGAATTTTTTCAGTCCTGCCAGGACTGCAAAGAGTTCGTGCCCTCATTCGGTGTTTAGCCAGACCTTACAGCCCAGGTCCTCCACCGCCTTTACTTTTGTTCGAATTATTTTTTCCCAACTTTCGTTGTCAGCGGAAAACATGCAATAGTTTTCAGCTGCCCACCCTTTGGTGCCATAGGTCCAGTCCGCACCGGCCAAATGCATGATTTTCCACAAAGGAACCATCTCATCGGGCTCGGTAACAGGTTCCCTGGAATTCTGATTCAAAAAATAATAGGCACCTTCCCGGTTAACATCCGCCTTCATCTCGGCAAATTCTGGCTGGGATTCCTGGTATTCTTCCAGAACATCTTCCACGACAAACTGAAAATCTTCCTCATTGGCACCCATGGCTGAACAGGTGTCATGCTTCAAAGCCATATCGCATGAAGCAACTATGCCCTTTGGTTTATCTTCCTTTGACCAGGTTGCCCTGGCATTGAAAACAAGCTGGGGTATATTAATCTCCATGGGGCATACATACATACACCTGGTGCACATGGAACACATCCATACCCAGTTTGAACTCAAGATTTCTTCATCCATACCCAAAGCTGCCATCCGAAGAAATTTCCTCGGGTCCATTCCGTCCAGGCCTGTTGCAGGACACCCGGATGCACATGCACCGCAGGTCAGGCAGGCATTCAAGTTTCCGCCCTCGGGCAGAAGCTTCATTACCGTATCTTTAAAGGCGCTTTTTCTAACGCCTCCAATTTTGATAGCTGTATCTCCCATGCTATTTTCCCCCTATCTGTCTATACATTTAAAATAATTTTACTTTATTTTACAATGCCCTATCTCTGGAGCAATGTATTTTGTCTCCTATTATTCAAACCATGTCAATAAAAAATTTTCCAACTTCCCAATATTTGACATTTTTTATTAGTGAGCTACTATTGCCTTGTTATGGATATTCCCGGAAAAATAAAAAGGCTTGTACCCAAAGCAATGGGTAGGGATCAGTATATCATTTATAGGAATCTGAGATCAATAACATAAAAAGCTGTTGCTCCTGGCAAACCCTCTGAAAATAATACAAAAAAACTCCAGCAGCTTTTACAAAAAACCCAGGCTTCTGTTGCAAAAAAACAAGAACGGCACCAACGCCGCCCTGCCTGTCTTAATTTTGACCCCAACCTGCCCATTACAACAAAAAAAGATGAAATCATTGAAGCCATAAAAAAAAATTCCGTGGTGATCATTTCCGGGGAAACAGGTTCCGGAAAAACCACCCAGATCCCCAAATTCTGCCTTGAGGCCGGCCTTGGCATCAAGGGAATGATCGGCTGCACCCAGCCCAGGCGCATTGCAGCCATCAATGTGGCCAAGCGCATTGCCTTTGAACTCAATGAACCTTTGGGACAATCCGTGGGATATAAAATCCGATTTGATGACAAAACCCCTGGGAATGCCTATATCAAGCTCATGACCGACGGTATTCTTTTAGCGGAAACCCAGCAGGACCGGTTTTTAAACCAATATGATGCCATCATCGTGGACGAGGCCCATGAAAGAAGCCTGAACATTGATTTTACCCTGGGCATACTGCGCAAATTAGTTAAGCAGCGTAAAGATCTTAAATTAATCATCACCTCCGCCACCATTGACACAAAAAAGTTTTCCGCAGCCTTTGACAAGGCCCCGATCATAGAGGTTTCCGGCCGGATGTACCCTGTGGAAACCGTTTATATGCCCATTCTTTCAAAAGACGAAGACAAATCCGGCAATGAAGACCAGGGATATGTGGAAGCTGCAGCTGAAGCCGCCGGCATGTTGCTTACACGATCCCGGACAGGGGACATCCTTATCTTTATGCCGACGGAACAGGATATCGGGGAAACCCTGGAATTAATCCGGGGCAAAAACCACCCGGGCGTCATGGCTTTGCCGTTATTTGCAAGGCTGTCAGCCAATGAACAATCAAAAATTTTTTCAAGGGGTGCGGGCAGGAAAATCATTGTCTCCACCAATGTGGCAGAGACTTCCCTCACCATTCCGGGCATCAAATATGTGGTGGATACAGGGTTTGCCAGGATCCCCAGTTATTCCCCCAGGACCCGGACCACAGCCCTTCCGGTGAGCCCTGTTTCCCAGAGTTCCGCCAACCAGCGTTTAGGGAGGTGCGGCAGGGTAGAAAACGGTGTCTGCATCAGGCTCTATGATGAAGAGGATTTTAAAAGCCGTCCCTTTTTCACCTCCCCTGAAATTCTGAGAAGCAACCTTGCTGAAGTCATTTTAAGGATGATCTTCCTGAACCTGGGAGATGTATCCCTGTTTCCCTTTATTGACCCCCCTGCTCCCAAGAGCATAAAGGACGGGTTTGACACCTTGATGGAACTGGGAGCCATCCAAAAAAAGACAAAAAAGCATGTCCCAAATCAAAAATCAGACAAAAAACAATACCACCTGACCCAAACCGGCCGGATCATGGCCAAGGTCCCGGTTGACCCGAAACTTTCCCGGATATTGATTGAAGCCCAAAGGATGGGCTGCCTCAAAGAGGCTATTATCATTGTCACGGCCCTTGCCATTGCCGATGTCCGCCAGCGGCCGGCGGACAAAATCCAGGCAGCCGATCAGAAACATGGTCTGTTCAAAGATCCCTCATCTGATTTTATCACCCTCCTCAATATCTGGAATGCCTATAAAAAAGCAGGAAAAAGCCTAAAGTCCAGGTCAAAACTGAGAAATTGGTGTGCCGACCATTTTCTTTCCTTTAAGCGCCTCCACGAGTGGCAGGATATCCACCACCAGATCAGCCGCATGCTTAAAGATCATGGTATTATAGAGGATAACCCCCTGGGGGTGACGGTGGGGACCCACAACTTAAAATCAAAGGAGTTTAACCTGGGCGGCCCTTTGTACATTGCCCTGCACAAATCCCTGCTATCCGGCTACCTCGGGGGTATTGCCCATAAAAAAGAAAAAAATATTTTCATGGCTGCCAAAGGCCAGCAGGCCATGATTTTTCCGGGATCAGGGCTTTTTGGCAAGGCAGGCGCCTGGATAGTTGCTTCCGAATTTGTCAAAACCAGCCAGCTCTTTGCCCGGGGGGTTGCCAACATTGACCCTGCCTGGCTGGAAGAGGCTGGCAAAGACTTGTGCACCCATACATATTCCGAGCCCCACTGGGAAAAAAAACGGGGGGAGGTGGTGGCAAGTCAGCAGGTATCCTTGTTCGGCCTCATCATCGTCAATGGCCGAAAAATGGCCTATGGAAAGGTAAATCCGGAAGAGGCAAGTGAAATATTTATCAGACACGCCCTGGTCCAGGGTGAAATAGATCAGCCCTTGAAATTCATGGATCATAATCAGCAATTGATTGAGGGGTTGGAAGCCCTGGAAAACAAAACCCGGAAAAAAGATATCCTGGCCTCGGAAGAGGATATCTATGAATTTTATCATTCACGGCTGCCCAGACCCTTTTCCAATATCCGCACCTTTAAAAAGTTTCTTGGGGACCAAAAGGACGACAGCTTTTTGCGCATGACTCTTTCAGACCTTCAAAAATCCCGGGTAGATGACCGGGAACTGGCCCTGTTCCCGGATAGCCTTGCCATGGAGCAAGGTAATTTTGCCCTGGAATATGAGTTTAACCCCGGGGCAGCCACGGACGGGGTCACCCTCAAAGTTCCGGCAGATTCAGCAGCACTTGTGTCAAAACACAGTGTGGACAAACTGGTGCCGGGCCTGTTTGAGGAAAAAATAGCAGGACTGATTAAAAATTTACCGAAAAAATACAGAGTAAGCCTGGTACCGGTCCAAGACACGGCAGCCCTAATTACAAGGGAAATGCCCAGGGAAGACAAGCCTCTTCCCACCCTACTCTCCTCATTTATCCAGAAAAAATTCAATATAATAGTCCCGGCAACCCTATGGTCCGAAGAAAAACTGCCAAACCACTTAAGAATGCGAATCTCCATCCGGGATGAACATAACCGGGAAATAAAATCCATGCGGGACCTGTCCATTTTGGGCCAATTCGCATCCCAGCGCCCCTCCAATAAAAACACGGCATTTGAAAAAATTTGCAAAACATACGAAAAAGAACAGCTCAAAGAATGGTCCTTTCCCGACCTGGAACCTTTTATTTCCATCACCCAGGCAGACGGGTTTGTCCAAAAAATATACCCGGGCCTGAAAATCACAAGGGAAGGGCTCTCCCTACGGCTGTTTAAATCCAGGCAACTTGCCCTGGACAAGCATGTTGTGGGAATCAGGACCCTGTTTGAACTAACCCTTTCCGATGATTTCAAAGCCCTTAAAAAAGACATACGAACCGCTGCCGGCCTAAAACAGATCGCTCCCTATTTCAACGGGTCTGTCCAGTTCCAAAAACAGATTTACCATGCCATTGTAAAAGATCTATTTGAAAAAAATTTGCGCACCAAAACCGATTTTAATGCCCACGCTGAAAAAATCCGTCCCCAGCTATATCCCAAAACCCAGAAAACCCTAAAAACCATTCTAACCGTGGCCAGGGAATATGAAGCCTGCTTTTCCCTGATCCAGAAATTATCCCTTCAATACAAAAAAAAGCCTGCCAGCTTTGAGATGCTCACTTTATTGTTCAATGAGTTAAAGAATATGACGCCAACAAATTTTCTAGAACTATACACCCTGGATAGGGTGGGGCAGTTGATCCGCTACCTTGTCTGCATTCGCATCCGGGCCCAGCGGGCCGTGGACAACCCCGTCAAAGAGAGCCAAAAAGCTCTTTTAATCAAACCGTTTACGACAAAATTGAATAACCTTCTATCCTCTTTGTCTGAAAAGTCTTCCCGGGAAAAAGCCCAAGCTATGGAATCCTTTTACTGGCTGCTGGAAGAATATAAAATTTCGGTGTTTGCCCAGGAATTAAAAACCCAAGTAAAAATATCAGCTAAAAAACTTGATAAGGAATTGATTACCATCTCAACCATGATTTAGGCCAAAGGATTTAAGACAGACTTGTCTTTCCCAGCCGCAAACACACCTGTGTTTCCAGATGAGCCATCACAAGAGAAAGTGCCCGGCTCTCGGACACAGGCCCTGAATTATTCCATCCTTTTTTCAAGGCATCCTTCTTTTTTTCCCTGAAAGCAGCCACGGAATCCACCAGGGACTTCCAGGCAAAGAGCTTTTGCAGGATATGCCTCTCCGCCGCTGTCAGTTTTGCCGTATCAACTTTTTCTCCGCTGCTCATTATGATAATCATTTTAATTGCCTGTCCATAAAATTTTGATTTTGTTTCAGGTCTAAAGCATATCAGAAATGGTCATTCACAGAAAGGAGATTTACTATCTGTTTTATGCTTCCTTCAATATTTATTAATCAGCAATTATAGGCAACCCATAACCTGGGAATTATTTTTTGGATAAATTTTGATTTGACCATTAAAAAAAAACACGGAATTAACGGTTTTAATTTTTATCGTTTACTTTTCATGGGGGTAAGTGGTTTAATAAAATTTTAACCTTGGGCCATAAATTAAGGAGGACGTTAAAATGAGTTGGATTATCAAAAAAATAGGTTTCGTTTTTATGGTTCTTATTATCTTTGGCGGGAGTGCCTGGGGTGGTTGGTTTACATTCGAGCCCAATATTATCCTTTTAGATGGGACTGCTGTGGCTCTGGAGCTCACGGATATTGAAAAAGAAAATGCTTATATCGAAAAAGGAGATATGGCACAAGCAAATCAATTAATAAAAGATAGTAAGGTTCATATTATTAAAAGTGGAAAAAGTCAGACCCGTGTTGAATATGTCGGCTATGAGGAATACGAAGGCAGTACTTTTGTTAGAGTTAAAGATGAGAGCGGGAACAAACTTTGGGCAAACATGATTGGCCTTGCTTGTGAATGTGAAGGGCAAGGTAAGCAAAGAAATATCACTAAGCAAGATGTGATCAAAGAAAATTTTAAGCCATTATCAAATGTGACCCGTTAAACAGAGATTGTAAAATCTTTATATGCTTTAAGCAGCTTTCTTTTTGAGCACTAATGGTATGAGGGCTCAGATTGTAAATTTAACCTCAATCCAATAGGTGACATATAGAAATCCATGAATACAAAAGAGAAAGAAGTCCTTCGAAAAATAATAATAGAAAAAATTGATGATTTTAAAAAAAAATTAAAAACCTTTAAGAGGTTATCAAAGCCGGTCTCACCGGATAATGCCATTGGCAGGATAACTCGCATGGAAGCCATAAACAGCAAAAGTATGAATGAAGCCTCCCTGGCAAAATCGACCCATACGCTGAATAAGCTCCAAAAATCCCTTAAAATGATAGATGATCCTGATTTCGGATATTGTATAAACTGTGAAGAGCCAATCCCTTATAAAAGGCTGCTGATCATGCCTGAAACACCCTTTTGTATTTCATGTGCCCAAAACATCCATCAGGGGTGAGTTCAGCCCTCCCCCTTGAAACCCCTACCAGGATGCTTAGGGTTACAAAAAGTATAAATTAAAGATTAAGGATGTCACTAGTGTTTACTGAAACCATCACATTTCCGGCTGCCTTTATTGCCGGATTGCTCTCTTTTCTTTCCCCTTGTGTGCTTCCCCTGATTCCCGCTTATTTTTCTTTTATCACCGGCTTGTCAGTGGATGAGCTTACAGCTGACAACAAAAAAATCCGGCAAAAGGTAATCCTGTCCACCCTTGCCTATGTGGCGGGATTTTCATTTGTTTTCATTCTGTTCGGGGCATCGGCATCCTTTCTTGGGGGACTTGCTTCCCAGTATTCCTGGGTTATACGTTACCTTGGGGGCGGTATTGTGCTGGTATTTGGCCTCCACCTTCTGGGGGTCATCAACATCAAGGGTTTCCAGTTTGAAAGACGGTTCCATGTCAAGGAAAAACCCGTGCATCTGCTGGGTACCTTTGTCATCGGCATGGCCTTTGGGGCCGGGTGGACCCCCTGCATAGGCCCCATGCTGGGCAGCATCCTCATTGTTGCCGGCAACCAGGAAACCATTCTCAATGGAGTATGGCTTTTGGCGGTATATTCTGCAGGACTTGCCCTTCCCTTTATCCTGATATCAATCTTTATTAATTCCATGCTTGGGTTCATGAAACGGGCCACCAAATTGATTGGAATAATCAACAAGGTCGCAGGAATACTGCTCATCACCATCGGGCTTTTGCTGATATTTGACAAATTTAAGCTGCTGGCCATCCTTTAAGAAAGAGAATCTTCCCCATGGCACAAACCCCCAGACAATTTTATGGTTTTATCGGGATTACAACGTTCACCAAGCTTTTGATGAATATTACCAGAAGAATGATCTACCCCTTTGCCCCTGAATTTGCCCGGGGACTTGGGGTGGATTTGTCTGCCATCACCTCAGTAATTGCCATGAACCAGGCCACAGCTGTCCTGGGGCCGGTGGGAGCTTCTTTTGCCGACAAATACGGATATAAATTGCTCATGCTCTTTGCCCTGGGGCTCCTGACCATTGGCACCTTTGCAGCCGGATTTATCCCCTTGTATTCGGTACTGGTGGTCTGTCTATTTCTAGCAGGGCTTACCAAAAGCATTTTTGACCCCAGCCTCCAGGCCTTTATAGGTGAATTTGTTCCATTTGAACAAAGGGGAAAGGTCATCGGCATAACCGAACTTGCATGGGCAGGTTCCACCCTCATGGGAATCCCCATTGCAGGGATAATCATAGAACGCTTTTCCTGGCAAACCCCTTTCTGGATCATCGGCCTACTCTCCCTTCTCTGCTTTGGCCTGATCTTAAAATTCATGCCCGAAACCCCATCAAAGGAAAAAGAATCAAAGGAACCATCATCTTCATTCTGGTCCAATTGGAAAACCATCCTAAAAAACCGACAGGTATTGGGAATCCTCTCATTTTCCTTTTTCATGTCCCTGGCCAATGACAATTTGTTTGTCATCTACGGGGCCTGGCTGGAACAATCCTACAGCCTTTCCCTTGCGGCCATCGGGTTCAGCACCATTTTGATCGGGGTTTCGGAAATGCTGGGGGAAGGGGTTACAGCTTTTTTTTCGGATCGCATCGGCCTGAAACGATCCATCATTATAGGGGTCAGTCTGTGTGCAGGGGCTTATTTTTTTCTGCCTACCCTGGACATTGGCCTTCCCTTTGTGCTTACCGGACTCTTCCTGGTTTTTTTCTTCTTTGAATTCACCTATGTCACGGCCATGAGCCTGACAACGGAATTGGTGCCTGAGCTACGGGCCTCCACCATGTCTGCCTTTTATGCCATCGGTGGCCTGGGCCGGGTGGCCGGCGCCTTTGCCGGTGGCATGATCTGGTCCTCATCCGGACTTTCCGGAATCAGTATTATCTCAGGAGGATGCACCCTCATGGCCCTTTTATGCATTCTTGTGGGTTTTTCCAGGGCTTACAAGAATTAATTATCTAAAACTTTCCGTATGGTTTTCGCAATCTCAGACATGGAAACCGGTTTCATGACATAGGCAGCAATCCCAAGTTGTCTGGATTTTTCTTCGTCCATGAGAGAACTGTGGCCGCTACAGATAATAATGGGTATATCGGATCGAATTTCAATCAGCTTTTCAGACAATTTAGCACCGGTCATTTGAGGCATGGTCATATCAGTTATTACCAGATCAAAATATTCAGGCTTTGACTTAAATAATTCCAATGCTTCTTCCGGATCCAACTTTGACTCAACCCGGTAACCGATTCGCTCCAGTATTTTTTGTATCACATCTGTAATAGATTCTTCGTCATCAACAAAAAGAATGGCTTCATTGCCACCTGGAAGCTCCCCTTTAATTTTAAATTCTTTTTCAGGCTTTTCAGTAACTATCGGAAAAAAAATACTGAAAGAGGTCCCTTTTCCCGGTTCGCTGTCAACAATAATAGCACCGCCATGGTTTTTGACAATGCCGTGGACCACAGACAACCCCATACCGGAACCGGTGCCGACTCCCTTGGTTGTAAAATAGGGATCAAAAATCCGGTCTATGATTTCAGGAGCTATTCCAGGTCCGGTATCACCTACCACTATCTTGATATGTTTACCTTTTTTCAAGTCAGGACAATTGTTGGCTGAAATGTCGTCCAAACTAACTTTTTCCACTGTGATACTAAGGTTTCCGCCGGTTTGTTCCATGGCATGGGAAGCGTTAATGCACAGGTTCATCATGATCTGATTAATCTGGGTTGGGTCTGCAAGAATAGTTTCATCCCGGACTTGAATATTCAGGTGTATATCTATGGTACTAGGAATCGTTGACCGCAAAAATTTAAGTGCATCTTTAATAACCGGAACAATTTCCACGGATTGCAGCTTCTGGTCGGTTATACGGCTGAAGTTGAGAAGCTGCCTGACAATAGCGGTTGCCCTCAGACTGGCTTTCTTGATTTTTCCAAGGTTGGAATGGGCCGGGTTCCATTCAGGAACATCCTCTAAAGCCAGTTCCGTGTTTCCAAGAATAATACCCAAAATATTATTAAAGTCATGGGCAATACCTCCTGTCAGGGTGCCGATCGACTCCATTTTTTGTGCCTGTCTAAGATTCTCTTCTATATTTTTTATTTCAGTAATGTCACGTAAAATTGTTAATCTTGAAACCCTGCCATCGGCATGGGATATGGGCGAATTTATAACCGAATAATAGCTATTATCCTTTGGATCGATCACTTCAGACTTGACATGCTCTTTTTGTTGAACCCGATCAAATACACACCAGGGGCATATTTCATCCATGTTATATATAGCTCTATGGCAGATCTCACCTGTGGCATCACGGCCGACATTTGCGACCATTGCCGGGTTCATATATTCAATGCGAAAATCATGTGAGGAGATATAGGTCTGGTCCGTCATGGTTTCCATCATTGAGCGGTACTTTTCCTCGCTTTCCCTGAGGGCTTCTGCAATCTGTTTACGCTCGGTGATATCAGACACCAATGATGCCATGCCAATAACTTTACCTGTGGTATTTTTCAGGGTTGTGTTGTACCAATCACAGATGATTGTTCTGCCGTCTTTGGTTATGTTCTCGTTTATACTGCGGGTCCCTCCTTTTTCCGAGATCAGATTCGAGGAAATGCCATCACCTAATTGGGCCATCTCTTCAGGAAGAATAAGTTCAGTAACATGTTTGCCCAGGGCTTCTTTTTTAGAATAACCAAAAATGGCTTCTGCGGCCGGGTTCCACTGGGTAGTCTTAAAATTCAAATCCCAGGAAACTGCTCCAATGGGAGTATTTTGGAGGTGGGTGGCAAGCTTTTGCTCACTTTCCCTTAATGCATCGTCAGCACGTTTGCGGTCCCTAAGCATCTTGTTGGCATATTCTGCCATCCGGTCAAGCTCAATAAATTTAATAATTTTTCGATCAATTTTTTCGTCGGATTGGGCTGCCCGGTTAAAAAAGGAGAAGAAAAGGTTAAAATCATTCTTAAGTCCTCTGTTCAACCAATTAAACAACAGGATAAAACCCGTTATTATTCCCATGACAATCAGAATAAAATAAATCATTTTCATTTTTATCTGATTATTTAATTGAATACGCATCATGGAAATATCAGTTTCCACATCATCAAGATAAACACCAGCACCCACAAGCCATTGCAAGTCGGGAATTCCATAAATAAAAGATGTTTTTGGGGATTCTATATTGGAATCGGTTAATTTTTCCCAGGAATAATAGATATAATCACCATCGGGTTTTAAGGCAGCACGGTACTCCTTTTCAAAAATATCTTTTATCTTTTCATGATTTTTATTGGAGCCTTCCCATAATTTTTTTTTCCCGGAAAAAAGTTTTCCATTTGATACCAGGGCATCACCATTTAATCTGTTAACAAAAATATATCCTTCTTTTCCAAACCGTATTCTGCTGATGGTTGAAAGCAGGTCTGCTTTTATTCTATCCTCAACATCAGCCACATACAAACCAGTGCCTATAAACCAATCGTATGGTTCAAAGCGTTTGATAAAAGATATTTTTTTAAAATCATTCCCTTTTGCCTCGGGTTTACTCCAATAATATTCATAAAATCCCTGGCCCGATTCTTTTGCAATTTTAATCATATCTTTAACCACATATCGGCCTTGTAGATCCTGAACATTTAAAAGGTTCAGCCCTTCCATTTCAGGTTTATCTGCAAATAATACATCTACACCATCTAAGCGGGTGATAAAATAATAGCCGCTTTCCTGCTCAAACTGTATGGGCCGTAATGCATCTTTAATCATTTGCTCAATTTCAGATTTGCTTTTGGTCGCATTATTCTGTTTATAAATATTTTGGGCGATGGAGTATGCCTCATAAACCCTTGATTTGATCTTGTTTTTTGTCAATATTTCGCTTTGTGCTTTTTCATGTGAAATCAAATCAACAACACGAGCAACTTCCTGTTTAACCATCTGTTTCTGACCATTAATGTATTCTGAACGTATTTGATTGGCATGGAAATCAAAATAACGATAGGAGCTGATAACATCGATGGCAATGACGCTTACACCAATCCCCACCAAAAAGAAGAGGCCCCAAAATTGAATAAATTTTATAAAACTGGTTCTTTTTTTCATAATTAGTTTTCCCAACGAATCAAGTTTACCGGAACAGTTTTATAGAGCTATTTTAATAAAAATCAGCTTACAAGATATGTTGGACCATGGCAAATTAATTTTAAACTATTGGAAACAGCACAATCAAATGAATCAGGTTAGTTATTGACAGACTCCTAAGTTTGGATTACGGTTTTTATTTTTGTTATAAAATAACAAAGTGATCAATAATCCAATATAATTGCGGGGGCCTTATGACCGAACTGCTGAGAACCATATTTTTTGAAAAACACCAGGACCTTTCCGGCAGCCTGGTTGAATTCGGCGGATGGGAAATGCCCATTCAATATCCAGCCGGTATAATTAAAGAGCATATGGCCTGCCGGCAAAAAGCCGGTATCTTTGATGTATCCCACATGGGCAGGCTGATTTTTAAAGGCCGGGACACCCTTTCTTTTTTACAGCATGTACTGACCAACAATGCAGCAGCCCTTGAAATCTTTGAAAGCCAGTATACCCTTATCCAGAATGAGGCAGGGGGTGCCATTGACGATGCCTATTTATACCGGTTTAAAAAAGAGGAATATCTACTGGTGGTCAATGCTTCCAACCGGGAAAGGGATGTGGCCCATTTCAAGCACCATCTTAAGAATTTCCCAAAAGTTGAGATGCTGGACCAAACCTTTGAGACAGCCATGATTTCCATCCAGGGACCGGCCTCAAAAGCCATTGTTGAAAAAATCATCACCCAGGGAAATTTACCGGAACCGGCCAGAAATAACCTGAGTACAGTGAGCATGGGCAAGGCAAGGGTGAACCTTGCCCGCACCGGATATACTGGAGAACCCCTGGGATTTGAACTCTTTGTTGGAAACAGCCAGGCCCTTGAAATCTGGGACCTGCTTTTGGAAAAAGGAGCAGACCCCATTGGTCTCGGAGCCAGGGATACCCTGCGCCTGGAAGCCGGCCTGCCTTTGTACGGCCATGAACTTGGCAATGACCATGAGAAAAATGAAATCCCCATCTTTGCCTCCAAGCTGTCAAAATTTGCCGTCTCCTTTTCTTCACTAAAGGGTGAGTTTATTGGGAAACAGGCGCTTTATGCCCAACACAGAGCATTTAAAAACATTTTGGACAAAAAATTTGACGATATAACCGCCCTGCCCCGGATGGTCTTGTCCATCGCTGTTACGGGCAAGGGCATTGCCAGGGAAGGCTATAAAGTTTTTTCCAAAAATCTCCATGTGGGGTATATAACCTCGGGCACCATGGTGCCCTTCCAGGAAGGTACCGGCAGCGGGCTTGATTCCCTGTTTGAAGAAACTCCCAAACGAAGGGCCGTTGCCCTTGCCCTTGTCGACAGCAACCTGGTTGAAGGAGAATCCCTGGAAATCGAAATTCGGAAAAAACGCTGCCCAGGGGTGGTGGTTCCCTATCACATGAGTTCAGAAGCCCCGCCCTTTGTCCGGGCCATTCCCCATGACCGGCTGGGACTTGAAAGCCAGACCCGGTCACAAAATGATATCCCGAACCAGGCAAAGGCTCTTGTGTCCAAGGCTCTCTCCAACCACACCTGGCGGCAACAACAGTGCATCAACCTCATTCCTTCTGAAATGAGCCAGTCCTGGCTCTCCCGTTTGTTATCCATCAGTGATCCGGTCAACCGGTATGCCGAGCACAAGGAGATCAAGGCCTTTTCCGGGGAGGATGTCTTTTATTACCAGGGGACCGCCTTTATCGAAGAGATTGAACACCGGTTGAACCATGAATTTAAAAACTTTCTGGGATGTTCTGCCATTGAATCCCGGGTCATTTCAGGCCAGATGGCAAATACCGCATGTTTCAGTGCCCTGGTCGACTTTTTAAATCGGGCCGACCGGAAAAGCGAGCAGCGCCGGATCTCAAAGATCATGAACAACCATATCATACGGGGCGGCCATTTAAGCGCCCAACCCATGGGGGCTTTGCGGGATTTTGTAGCCAGGGACCCCAGGACGGAAAAACCGGCCGTGGTAAACTTTCCGGTCCTGGAGGACAACCCCTATAAAATCGACCTAGGGGCCTGTGAAGAGATCATCAAGACCCATCAGCCGGAACTGGTTATTCTGGGCAAAAGCATGATCCTCCACAAAGAACCTGTGGCAGAAATCAGACAGTTAATAGATGCCTATGCCCCCTCCTGCGTTGTAATGTACGACATGGCCCATGTGCTGGGACTTTATGGTCCACATTTCCAGGAACCCCTTAAGGAAGGCGCCCACATTGTCACCGGCTCCACCCATAAAACTTTTTTCGGCACCCAGCGGGGGGTAATTGCCTCAAATTTCACCCAGGAAGATCCACGGTATGACCTATGGGAAGCCATTAAACGACGAACCTTTCCCGGCAGTGTCAGCAACCATCATTTGGGCACCATGACCGGCCTTTTATTTGCAGCCTATGAAATGAACCATTTTAAGGAGGAATACCAGAAACAGGTCATCCTCAATGCCAAGGCCTTTGCAATGGCCCTTAAGGATGAAGGCATGGATGTGGCCGGTGATCCCGACATTTCCTATACCGAAACCCACCAGGTCATCCTCAATGTGGGATATGGGAAGGGGGCAGTGATTGCAAAAAATCTGGAAGCAAATAATATCATTGTGAATTACCAGGCCACACCAAAGGAAGAGGGGTTTACAGCTTCTGGCGCCCTTCGAATGGGCGTGTCTGAAATGACACGGTTTGGCATGGGAGAAAAAGATTTCAAAGCCCTTGCAGGGCTCATGGCAGACCTGATCCAGAACAAGATTTCTGTAAAACAAGAGGTAACAGGTTTCAGGGAAAAATTTGCGGAGATGCAATATTGTTTTAAACCTGAAGATTTGGACATGGTATCGGCATCAATTTTTAACGGGCTTCAATAATTTGAAGAATAATAAAAAATTTTCACTCTCAGCCTTTTTTACAAAGAAAATCGCCTGGAGTGTCAATAAAATCAATTTTTTAAAAATTGCTGAAAAGGTTTCTCGATCAGATGCGGGCAAAGATCTGACCTCGGTATTTTCCGACCTTCCGGAAAGCTGGGCAAATGCAGAAAAAGTCAGCGCCCTTGCAGTTGAGCTTACCATGACCCAGCTGGAAAATGATGGTAAAAAGCCAGATACCCGGGAAATAACAAAGCTAATAAAAGAGATTGAAATCAAGTATGACCGGCAGACACATATAAATACAACCACCTCCCTCTCCCTTTTATTTAACCAGATCTTTGAACAACAAAATAAAAACCTGCCCTTTACTTCCAAGGACGGAAGAGACCTTGCCCACATAAACAAACTTAAAGAATATCAGAAACAAGGACTTGGGGTTGTTTATCTGATCAATCACTCATCCCATCTGGATGAATTTCTTGTGGATATTTTATGGCAGCACTTATCCCTTGGCCTGCCTGTATTTGCGGCAGGCCAGAATATGATGGCCATAAAAAGCATTGCACAGCTTCTCATGACCGGGTCCTATGTTGTTCTGCGCCACGGTGCAAGCAAATACCAGATGGCGGCCCTGTATAACTATTGCCGTGCCATCAGCATGTCAGGGGAGCAGCAGGGCATATTTCTTGAAGCCTGGAGAGGCGGGGCAAGGACCAGGGACGGAAGCTTAAGATACCCCAAAAAGCTTGTCACCTTAAGGGGTGCCATTGACGTTGAAACAGATCTTGTGGTTCAACCCATTGCCTTGTCATTTTCTGCAATTCCTGAAGACCTGCCCATGTGTTCCCGAAAAAGTTCTGTCAGCTGGGTCAGGGGACTGGGATTTTTCAGAACCCTTTTCAGAATACCCTTTAACCCGAAAACATTTTTATGGAAATCTGCAAAAAATCTATATGGCCGTGCCTATGTTACAGTGCCGGAACCCTTTCTTCTAAGTGAATTAAAAAAGAAACACAAACAGGACAAAAGCGGAATCCAGATAGATGAATTTGTGGCACTCTCTGCCATAAACCAGATAGCCAAATCAAAAAAAATAATGGCCAGCCAGATCACCGCCCTTGGCCTGCTTAAGGCAAGAAAAGAGGGCAAAATTGATATGATCGAATCGGTTACCAAAGAAATGAATTTGCTAAAAGAATACCATTTGCAGACATTTGGTGTAAAACCCGACTTTGAAGATTTCATATTAAAAAATTCAGCAAAAGATATCGTTGCCTATGGCCTTGGCTTGCTTACCAGAAGAAAGGTTATCAAAAAATGGCGCAAGGATAAAAACGGCTACCCCCTTGTCATTGATGAAGCAGCCCTTTCCTATTATGCAACCCATGCAGACAGAAGGCTGTATTCTCCCACGGCGGACCAGAATATTGTTGTGGTGGGTGCCGGCAACTGGGGGTTTGCCCTTGCATCCCTCATAGGCAGCCGGATTTTAGATGACAAAAAATACAACAATGCCAGCCTGACAATCTTTGACCCCTGCGTTGAAGTTGCCAAGCAGATGGGCAGAGACCGCAACGGGAAGGGCAGATTTTCCAAAAATCTGCTGCCTAAAAACACATTTGTAACCAGTGACTTTTCAAGCGCCTTTAGGAAAGCAAGCGATGTTATCATTGCCTCCAAACCATCTGATTTTGAAGAAAATTTCAAAAAAATATTAGATGTCTCGGAACAACCCTTTAAAATACTGATTGCAACAAGGGGATTTATACAGGAAACTAATACCATCCCCTATCTGGCTGCCCTTGACCTGGTAAAAAAATCCACCAGAACAGATGTAAATTTATATACATTGACAAGCCCTTTTGATCCAGAAGACCTGGTTGAGGCACGGCCTGTAAAAGGCGTAATATCAGGAACCGATGGCGGCACGGACCAACTGGCTGACCTGTTTGACACGCCTTTTGTGTCGCCCTTTATTTCCCAGGACCCAGTAGGAGCCCAAACCGCTGATATACTTTCCAGAATATATGCAATATGGCTCAATTACGCAAAGAGTTCAGGGATGATTCAAGATAACAAACAAACAGGGTATCTCATGGCCCAGATTGCCGATGAAGCCTGTGCCCTTGCCATTAATCTGGGGGGAGATTTTAAAACCTTTGAAGCAGGGAATATTCCCTGGACTGCAACCTTTACAGCTCTTTATCTGGGAGGTCTCTGGAAAGAATTTGGACAAAAGTTGGGAAATGGCGTCAAAAAAGGCAAAACACCTCATAAAATGCTCTTAAAAATCCAGGGGCAGTATGAAAATGAAGGCATACAACTACAGTCTATCCTGGACATGGAATCTGCTTTAGATTGCGCCAAACAATATAACCTTAAAATGCCTGTTCTGGAAGAAGCGGTTGAAACTTTCAGAAAGGCAAAAGTATAGTGTTAAAATGAATACTTATCCCAGAATTTAAAGGCTCCCAGCTGGTGCTCCCCGGGCAGAAAAGGTTTGACCACCGGATTATTTTGAATAAATTCTTTTTGAAAACCGATCCTCTTTTTATTAAATCGGTTATGTGCGTCCGCCACCCCCCTGTACCGCATATAATAGGCATCATAATTTGCCATGTGCCGGGAACTCTGTAGTTCCATTATATTGTCAAAATTGTCATGGGTATATTGCAGCATCGCTTCAAAAGCGGCAAGGTATTTTGCCCGGGAATTATGGTGTTGTATCACATTTCGATCCGAATAAAATTGTTGGATTAAAAATGCCCACTCAAAATTCTGCCGTTTAAGATAATTGCTGTTGTCCTGGGTAAAATGAACCAGAGTGTCAATGGCTGCCTGATTTGTCTCCACCATCTGCCGTAGATTTTTAATCAAATCAAGGGCAGTTGTAAGATCCGTAATCCGGGACTGGGCCATGGTAAGACTTTGCAGTTTAGCCGATGCATTGTACAATTCAATGGTAGAGGCTTTTACCCCCTCATTGAGTCTTATCATTTCCCGGACAATGGGGGGAAGGCGGTTCTGCTTTTTCTTATTTGAGGTGTACAGGAAAAATTCCGTACCTGCCATTGCAAAAAATGTAACAAAAAAAACAGCCAGCCATATGGTGCCGGCACCTTTCTTTGATTTCATAACAAAAACAGGGGCGGCCACGGGTAGCAGCAATACAAGGGCTGCCCACCATTTTGGCTGCCCTAGCCGGAAGCAGGCTGCCATTATCAGCAAAGATAAGACCACACAATAGGAGACATAGATATATCCCAATGTTATTCTCCTTTTTTTATGGATTATTCCTTGAGCACAAGGGATATAATATCATTGACCGATTTTTGCAGTCCCGGCACCTTGCTTGCGCTTCGGCCTGCAACATTCAGCACTTTCACCTCAAATTGATTCAGCCATTTACGGAGCCTGGGGGAGGGATTTTTCTCTGTTTCAAGGTCAATGTGGAGCCATGGTTTTTTATGGGCTTTTGCAAAATTCATGGTATCCTTTGCATTGGGGGAAAGCATGCCATAGGAAAAGATAATGGAGCCGTCGGCCTCCTGGACGTTTTTTTCCAGATTTTCACTATCGCTTCCCTTGCTCAGTTCTATGATATCCGTAATATGGGCATTGATTTCATTAAGTTTTTCATTGCTCCCTACTTCCCTCTTAACTTTGGACAATGTTTTTGTCCCGGCAGTGGAAAGGGTTGCTGTCAGATTTTCAATCACCGATATCAAGTGATCCAGTTTTTCCCCGAGGATTGAAAACTGTGCCGGATCCATGGGGGATGAGACTGCTGCTGCCACTGCTGCCGGGGGGCTGTCCTCGGAATCCTGGATACCCCCGAGTTTTACACGGATCTCATCCTTTGTCATCTCCGTTGTCTGGTAATACCCGTGGATCCGCTGGGCAAGTTCAAGGGTTTCATCTGGATATTCTTTTACCCCTTCATGCTCAACCGGATCTGCAAAAAATTCATTAAACCGTTTTATATATTCCCGGATGGTAGTTGACGAAATATCTAGTTCTTCAGCGATTTGTGAGATTGACTTCATAGTATGTCCTCAATTTACAAATAATTTTACAGGCGATACCCATCGCCTGTTGAAGAAAGACTGGTCTGAAATTGGCTGGGTAAAAATATATTAAATTAACGGGGTAATTTCAATCATTATTTTCATAATTGAAACAAGTGAGGGGAAAAAAGCCTTGAGAAAAAAACCATAACCGAGTAAAATTTTTCCTGCAAAGAAAATAGGAAAAAACCTAAGAACTATTCAGGTCAAAAAACCTAAGAACTGACCAATACAGATAAAAGGAAATAATCCTTTCTGTACATAGTTTATGCTTAAAGAGCAAACAGCTACTATTCATAGTGTCACATGGAGGTTTGATGGCAGATAAATTTGATCATACCATTTTAATAGTTGATGATGAAGAACAGGTGGGACGCGCCCTTGGAAGGCTGATGAAAAAAATCAACGTTAAATATGTATACATGGAATCAGGACAGGCAGGCCTTGATCGAATAAAATCATCGTCAAAACCATTTTCCCTGATTATTTCAGATCAGAGAATGCCGGAAATGGAAGGCTCTGAATTTCTGGCAAAAGCAAAAAAAATTGCACCAAAAACCATCCGGTTCCTACTTACGGGCTATGCTGATGTGGATGCGGTCACAAGAGCCGTGAACCAAGGATCGATTCACCGGTATATAACCAAGCCCTGGAACAAGAACGCCTTTATTGAAACCGTGAAGGCGGGATTGGAACAATATGAACTTATCATTGAAAATGACCGGCTTTTCAAGCTTGCCAAGGCCCAAAATGCAAAATTATTTACCCTGAACACTGACCTGAAAAAAAGTTCTGTGGTCCATCAAAAAGCTATTATTCAACGGGACAAAGAGATCGATCAATTAAAAAAACGCCTGGAAATAGGATTTAAAAACCGCAATTATATCAATGAAATTGAAGCCCTGCTCAAGGAAAGCAATCTGCTGGAAAAGGAAAAGCTCAACACTCTCTACGCTGCCATAATTGCAGAGCTTTTTGAACAATTCCAAGATATTGCCACCAGAAACGGATTTGAAATGCCAGATAACATCCCAGGGGGATAAAATGCCTGATACAGAGGAATATGCGATTCTGGTTGTGGATGACGATGAACCCATCGTAAAAAACATGAGACGGGTGTTGAAGAGGAAAGGCTTTAATAAAGTTATTTCCGCCCTGAATGCGGAGCAGGCTGTAAAATTGCTTGAAGATACCCGGAATCATTTTTTTCTGATCATGTCGGACCAGCGAATGCCTGGTATTTCAGGCAGCGAATTTCTTGAAAAAAGCATAATGCTCAGCCCTGAATCCAGACGGATGCTTATGACCGGATATTCAAATTTTGAGGCCATTGTGGATGCGGTTAACAAAGGCGAAATCCACCAGTATATTTCAAAACCATGGAACAATGACGATTTATTGCTCAGAATCCAGGGAGAGCTGGATATTTATAAGCAATTCCAGGAAAGAAAACGATTGTTCAATATTACCAAAAACCAGAACACCAAGTTAGTTGACATTGCCACTGGAGTGCAAAAAAATTTAAAGGCCTTCACTGTCCGGCTTGAACAAAAAAAACAAGAGGTGGATTCCCTGACCCAGTCCCTGACAGAGGCAAAGGAACAGGCCGAATACAAAGAGGTATTTCTAGGGCTTGATGAATTACTTTCCAGAACCATTACCATGAACCAGAAAAACCTGGCAGAAGCATTCTTAATTTCCAGGACGGAAGTTGCGGCCACCCTAAACACAATTGCCGGCCGAAGCAATATATCTTTTTCCCCGGAAGGGGGAACAACCAATGCAGGTATCGACAACCTTGAAGACGACACCTTTGAAATCATAGATAGTATCATTGAAAATGTAGTCCAGGCTGTTGAGCCCACCCTGTTTGGCATTGGATCAGAACCCATAGCCGGTGTTACCATTGACGACTATAAAAAATTACCGGATTTTGCCATCCTGGCCTTTAATGACGGCTATATCACCAGGGGAGAGCTTGAAAGAGCCCAGGAAGAGCTTGATGAACAGGAAGCCGAACAATCAACAGGGCTGACCATTGACAAGGTTCTTATCTCCAAGGGATTTCTCCAGAGGAAAGACCTGAGCCGTCTTTTTGCAAAAATCGCCCTCATAGAAACCCGTCTTCTGGACAGGGAATTTGGAAAAATGCTCATGGACCGTGGGATTGCCAGTCAAAAAGATGTGGACCGGGCCCTTCGCAAACAATTAAATAACTTTGAAGACAGCGGGGTGTCCATGCTCATCGGAGATATCCTGGTGGAA